>CAZJYH010000755.1:0-2669 GCA_964549365.1 uncultured Alphaproteobacteria bacterium | reverse complement strand
TGGAGCCGGTGATCACCCAATCGTTCCCGTCGCGACGTGCCACGGTCTGCATGCCGCCGGCATCGGAGCCGGAACCCGGCTCGGTGAGCCCCCAGGCCCCCATCGTCTCGCCGCGCGCCAGGCGCGGCACGTAGGCTGCGCGCAGCTCATCGGAGCCGAAGCGGTTGATATGCCCCGTGCACAGGCCGTTGTGCGCCGCCACACCGAGCGCGACCGACGGATCCACCCGCGCGATCTCCTCGACGATCAACGCATACTCGGTGTAGCCGAGGCCGGCGCCGTCGAGCTCCGGCGAGACCGTGATGCCGAGGAAGCCGAGATCCGCCATCTTGCGGAACAGTTCCGATGGGAACTCCTGCGATTCGTCGTACTCCATCACGACCGGGCGAATCTCGCGTTCGGCGAAATCACGCGCCAGATCGCGAATCGCGAGCTGTTCCTCGTTGAACGTCGTATCGTAGGCACCCGTGGCAGACTCCGACTGCATGCGGCCTCCAGTAACAGAAGATGGCGTTGAGAGAATCGGTTGAAACGTTGGGGCGCAAAATACGCGATACGACGGCAATCACCCCGTCTTCGATCGCGTGCCCCTCCCCGTGCAACACACCGTCACGCCTCGGATGCCCCGCAGGCGGCATGCGACATCCCGTTCAGCGATTCCGCGCACGGCGCCGATTATTCCGGGGAACCCTGGATGACGGCCCGGTGATGCACGACGAGGCCGATGTTCCGTGCAGACGAACGCCCGAATCGATGAAGGTCTGCAACAACCATGGGGAAGCACCCTCGTCGCGAGCGGACGATTCCACCCGATCTCCCTATCTTTGGCGGCTATGAAACGACCCTCCGAGCTCACCCTTGAGGATATCCTGCGGATCCCCTTCCGCCGGCACTCCACGATGAACGGCCCCACGATCGACGGCGTCAAGCGGAAGGATCTCCGCACCATCGTCGACGGACGCGGCGATGTGATCGAACTCTGGAGCCTCCCCTGGGTGGAGGCCGAGGGCCTTGCCGTTCCCCAGCATGCCTACCAGTCCGCCACCGACTACGGCGTGGTGAAGTGCTGGCATCTGCATGAGAAACACACGGACCAGTTCACCGTCACGCGCGGCAAGATGCAGGTGGTCTGCGCCGACGTGCGCGAGAACTCGCCGACGTACGGCCACGTGGACAGCTTCATCACCGGCGTGCAGCGCCCGTCGCTGATCCTGATCCCCCCCGGCGTGATGCACGGCTGGAAGGCGCTCTCGCAGCCGGAGACGATCGTGGTGAACTTCCAGACGCTCCCCTACGACGCGGCCGATGAGTTCAAGTTCCCCTGGGACTGCGTGCTCGCCGACGTCTGGGAGCCGCAGAACGGGTAGCGGTGAGAATTTGGAATGAAGAATGCTGAATTGGGTGGGGAAATTAGAAATGAAGAAATGCTAAATGTGGAACCGAGGGGGAGACCGGCGCGAGGTGGCACACGGGGTTGTTTCGGTTGTCTCGTTCAAGTCCGGTCAGAGTCATACTCCAACAGCATTGCGGGTGTCATTCCATAGCTCAACTCCGGGGTCAATGCACTACGAAGACGAGGAAGACAGGATCCCCGGTCTGGCAACTGCCTTCGGGGCGGTCGTGCGTCGGCACCGGCGGGCGCTGGGGTTAACCCAGGAGATTCTGGCAATCGAGACGGGTCTTGACAGAACCTACGTCTCGCTGCTGGAACGCGGCCTGCGCCGACCATCACTCACCACGGTGTTCGTGCTTGCTCGGCGGGTTGGGGTGAGGGCGGGGGAGTTGGTAGAGTCGGTTGAGTCAATCGTCGACGTTTAGTGTGACTCGCGGAAACCACTCCTATCCTATACGCAAATAGAATTGGGCATTTGTCTTCACCATCACGAGAGCATTATGTGTAGATACCGAGAGGGATCACGATTGCCGCGGGCGGGTTAATTGTCTCACGGAACTCATTTGGTAGAGCACTCATTGACTCGGCAATACGCCGTTTGATCTCGTCGTTAATCGCAAAACGTTCCATAATTTGCATAATATTGAACAACTCGTATTCCTGATTGTCGCCGAGCTTACGCTGGATCTTGCACAAAATCGTCGCCTCACCACCGAGACGATTCTTATCCACTTTGATATGACTTGGATTCAGATGCGCAACAAGGGAATATTCCGGACTCCCTGCGAATCGCATTAGCACTGGGACACCTGCTCCGGCATCCAATTGTGACCAGTCGCGAAGCGCCGCGACCTTTTGCTGTCCACGCTCATCGAGAGGCGCCTTCCCAGTTGCCAACTCTACCATGCTCAGCATCTGAGAGAGTTGCGGTATCGAGTCCATAAAAACAGACATTTTTGGTAGCGACAAGTCGACCCCAATCTCAACAATATCTCCCTTGCTCACATCTCTCCATGTCGAATCATCCATTGTTTCGAAATAACGTAGTCCTCCCGCGTTTTCCAGATACTGAAACAGCTGCTGGAATTTCATGGCATCAGTGTGCACGACTTGCTTCGTACTTTCAACTACGTGCTTTGATTCCCTCTTGCCATCTACCTTCACAATTGATGCACCTGCCCCACCACTAACGCCACGAGTCTTTTCTGTTGTTTCCTTTATAGATTCCCCTTCTGATAGAAGGCCAATTCCGGCAAGATAATTACTCACGGTTTCG
>CAZJYH010000754.1:0-2670 GCA_964549365.1 uncultured Alphaproteobacteria bacterium | reverse complement strand
GGTTGCCTGCGGGCGGGGCGGTACAACTTGGAGGCGCAGCACGGGCGCTCGGCGCTCGGACGCCTGGTCGTCGGCAGCGTATCGCTGAAGGTGCTCACCGAGGCGACCTGCCCGGTGCTCATCGCGCGTCGGCACGGCGATGTGGCGGGATCACCGATTCGCCTCGTGATCGGCGTGGACGGCACGCCGGATTCCGATGCAGCGGTTCGATCCGTCGCCGGGCGGAACTGGCCGGCGGGCACCGCCGTGAGGGTCGTGGCGGCCGTGGAGCCCTCCTCGATGCCGATCGGCGCTCCGCTGAACTACGACGTGACGCAGTGGGTGACCGAGGGGACGATCAAGGTGCGGGAGCACATGGAGAAGGCGGGCGCCGATGCCGTCGCGGCCCTGCAGGCGGCCGGCCTCACCGCCGACTCCGTCGTGACCGAAGGCTCGCCGGTCTCGCTGATTCTCGGCGAAGCCGCAGCGCTCGGCGCCGATGCCGTGTTCCTCGGAGCGCGCGGCCATCGTTTCATGGAGCGGTTCCTTCTCGGAAGCGTCAGCGCCTCGGTGGCAACGCGCGCCGAGTGCTCGGTGGAGGTGGTGCGTCCGGTGCAGTATGCGGACGACGCCGTCGAGGGGTAACGAGGGGGGACACCAAACACGGGGGGATCGGGATGGACGCATGGTTGTTGCGGAAGCAGGCGCCGGTGGAGACGCACCCGCTCGAGCGGATGGTGGTGCCGACGCCGACGCCGGAGCCGCACGAGCTGCTCGTGCGCGTGCGTGTATGCGGCATCTGCCGGACCGATCTGCATGTGGTGGAGGGGGATCTTCCGCTGCGTCGATGGCCGGTGATACCGGGGCATCAGATCGTCGGCGAGGTCTGGTCGTGCGGCGCGGACGCCGAGGGGTTCGGCGTCGGCGATCGCGTGGGGATCGCGTGGCTGCGGCATACATGCGGCGTCTGCCGGTTCTGCGTCGGCGGACGGGAGAACCTGTGCGAGCGCGCGGAGTTCACCGGCTGGAGCGCCGACGGCGGCTTCGCCGAGTACGCCGTGGTCCCTGCCGAGTTCGCCTATCATCTCCCCGATGGCTTTCCCGACATGCAGGCGGCGCCGTTGCTCTGCGCCGGGATCATCGGGTATCGTGCGCTGACGCTCACCGGACTCGAGGCCCGTGGGTGGAGCGGCGCGCGACTCGGGCTGTATGGGTTCGGCGCGGCCGGGCATGTCGCCATCCAGCTTGCGCGCGCATGGGGTGCCGAGGTCTACGTATCCACGCGTGATCGCGAGCGCCATCAGACGCTTGCCGCCGAGCTCGGCGCGGCCTGGGTGGGGGATGTGGACGAGGCGCCGCCGGTTCCGCTGGACGCCGCCGTCATCTTCGCCCCGGCGGGGCAGTTGGTGCCGGCCGGGCTTGCCGCGCTGGACAAAGGGGGAACGCTGGTGCTGGCCGGCATCCACATGAGCGCGATCCCCGAACTCTCCTACGGCCTGATCTACGGCGAACGCATCGTGCGAAGCGTTGCCAACAACACCCGGGCCGACGCCGTGGCGTTCCTTGCCGAGGCGGCCCGCATTCCGGTTCGCACCCATGTGCATGCGTTCGGCTTCGATGTCGTCGACGAGGCGTTGATCGCCCTGAAGCACGACGCCATCAAGGGGGCGGGCGTTGTGGTGATGGAGTAGACGCGCGTCACCGGCCGCACGCGTCACCGGCCACGGGCGAGCGCCGGCAGCGTGTCGCGGTCCATCCGATGCCCGCCGGCGTACTCCAGCAGCGCGTGCCGCACGCCGGCGGCGTCCAACTCCCGCCGCTGCGAGGCCAGCGCGTCACGATCGACCACCTCGTCGTCGCTCCCCACCACGAAGGTGATGTCGGCGGCCGCGTAACGATCGCGGGCCTCGACGATCGAAGGGTCCGGCGGAAGCAGGCTTCCCCAGAGCACAAGCCGTTGCGGGCGCACCGCGCCGAGCGCAACCCAGCGCGCTGCCGTGGCGGTCCCCTGTGAAAACCCGAACACCGTGAGGGCTGCGTCCGCTGCGCCGCCGACGGCGAGCGTGCGCTCCAGCACCGCGTCGAGATAACGCACGTGATCGGCGATCTCGTTCTCGCGATCCTCGCGGGTCATCCACGAGGCGCCCACCAGCCCGTGCGAGCCGCGGATGTACATCCGCGAGAGCGCTTCCGGCGCGATCACCAGGGTGGCGCCGTCATCCAGCGGCTCGAAGTCGCGGAGGAACCGTTCGGCAAGCTGGCCGTAGCCGTGACAGACGAACCAGATGGAACGGATCGCCGCCGAAGGGTCGCCGAGCGTGTAGTAGCGGGCGGTGCGTTGAACGGAAAGATGATGAACGGCCATCGGCATGGAAGATGTTGATGTGAGCGCTGCGGCGCCCAAGATACGCAGGCGTTCGGCGGGGCGGGCACGGTGCCGAAGCGGCGGGCGCCGCACGACCATCGTTCCGATCCCGCGCCGATCGTGGTGACGGCGATCAGCCTGCTGTTGCGTAGGTTCGCGTGCAGCGCGGCCGACGGATTCTCCCCGAACCTCATCTTCGGCCGTTCACCGGAGCTCGGACGATGCCCATCGAACAGAACCGACACAATCCCACGCATCAATCGTAGATCGGCTCGATCGATGCATCCGCGTTATTTCACGTGCACGACGTCTCGAAGGTATACACC
>CAZJYH010000753.1:0-2675 GCA_964549365.1 uncultured Alphaproteobacteria bacterium | reverse complement strand
GCACGAACCGAGCACCACCGCACGAACCGAGCACCACCGCACGAACCGAGCAGCACCGCACGAACGGAGCGCCACCGCACGAACCGAGCAGCACCGCACGAACCGAGCACCACCGCACGAACCGAGCACCACCGCATGATGTGAGCGCCACTCCCGCACCACCGTTGAATGATCGCATGCCGGATGTCTACACGTGTCACGAGTCAGACACGCCGTAGCGTGACCGTATTTCCTGCGACACGTGCATTAGTCGTGACAACCGTTCAGCGCTCTCTTGATGCCGATGTGCAACCGTTCTGACGGCACCCTGACGCACCGCGCCCGCGAGCATCAGAAAACCGCCCGTTCGGGCGCCATGTTTCCGCTCGTTTTCGTTGGGGGTGTGCTTGGGTTTGTTGGGCGCGCGCGCGGGTTCCCGGTGCTCAAACCGCGATCGAGAGCTCGCACGCAGGCAGGAACCGACTGATGGGGCGATGTAATACGTTAGCGGGCGGTCGTTCGGGCCGTAGCGGACGTTCTCACGCACCGCGCCGGGCCTGCGATGTGCCGTTTGGCCGCGTGTGGGCATGCACCACGCCGCGCAATCTCCCCGACTCGTATATTCCGTGCTTTCCGGTATGCGTTCACCCCCGCCCGCATCCAGTTGCCAACATTGCCGCTCCGATTCGAGATCATGAGCACGCACAAACCGCCGCTCCCGAAATCCCTCGCCGATCTTCGCCGCGAACGAGCGTGGCCGAAGGACATCCCGTTACCGCCGATCGGCGCGTTCAAGGCCCGTCAACCGTGGAGCCGTGACGAGGAGAAATCGTTGCGGCGTTACTACCCAACCTACGGCACCAAGTATTGCGCCCGGCTTCTCGGACGCACGCATGCGGCGGTCCGTACGCGGGCCGGTCAGATCGGCGTATGTCGGCCGAGCGGACGGCCGTGGACGAAGGCCGACGATCGATTCATTACGCGGCAGTATCGATGGCTCACGCACAAACAGTTCGCCGCGAAGCTCAACCGCACGGTTCCCGCCCTGCAGGAACGCCTGAAGCATCTGGAGCTTACCACACCGAACGCGCCGCCATGGACGGCGCGGGAGGATGCGGTGATTCGCAGGCACCACGGTTCGATGCTCCTCGCGGAGATCGGCGCGCTGCTCGGACGAACGCGCGATGCGGTTGCCATGCGCGCACGAAAGATCGGGCTTCGAGCGCTCCGACAACGCTTCATTCCGACCGCGCGCGATCGCGCATACGTTCGCCGGAACATCGCGCGCCTGACGTTGGTGGAGATGGCGCGGCATCTGGGAACGAATGCCGCCGCCGTGCGTGCCATCGCGACCGCCCTCGGGATACGAGCCCGTCGTACGACACGCGCATGGACCGAGGTCGACGACACGATGCTTCGCACGCTGTACGGCACGATGCCGCGCGCGGACGTTGCAGAGAGGATGAACCGGACGCGGCAGGCCGTTTCGATCCGGGCGCAAAAGATCGGCATCACCGAGCGCCCCGTCCGTGCATGGAGCCGCACGGAGGACGCGACGCTGCGACGCCTGCACCGTGCCGCCGTGAGCTACGGAAGGATCGCCGAGACGTTGGAGCGCACACACTCCGCCGTGCAGAAGCGCGCCGGGAAGCTCGGGCTTGCCACAACGCAGCCGAACCGCCCGCCACGCTGGACGAAGCAGGAAGAACGGAAGCTGACGCGGATGTACCGACGCAACAGCGTCGCGGAGATCGCCGAAGCGCTCGGGCGGAGCGTGGCATCAATCAAACACAAGGTGCAGCGGTTGGGGTTGTCGCGGGGGGAGTTCCGATCGTGACCGCCCGCATCCCGTGCGCGGCGCATCCTTTCCGGGCTCGTATATTCCGCCCTTCGTCGATCGCATTCATTCCTCAGTGTTCCGCTTCCGTACACCATGACCGACTCCCCGACGCCTGCACACACGACCGTTCAGAGCTTCATCAACCGCTGGAAACGGAGCGCCGCGGGCGAGCGGTCCCAAAAACGCGCGTGGTGAAGATCCTCCGTAGAATTGGCATTTGTCTCGATGAGATACTCTCAAGTCCGCCAGCGAAGCAGCCGCAGGCCGTTGACGACGACGATGAGCGACGCGCCCATATCCGCGAACACTGCCGCCCAGAGCGTTGAATAGCCGTCCAGCGCCAGAACGAAGAAGATGAGCTTGATGCCGAGCGCCATGGTGATGTTCTGCCGGAGCACGCGCATGGTCCGCCGCGATAGCCGGATGAACTCTGGAAGCTTCAGCAGGTTGTCCTCCATCAACGCTACGTCCGCAGTTTCAAGGGCGATATCGGTTCCGGCCGCGCCCATCGCGAACCCAACGGCTGCTTGTGCCAATGCCGGCGCATCGTTGATACCGTCACCGACCATCCCCATCGGTCCGAAGGATGATTGTAACCCGGTCAGAGCGTCGATCTTATCACCGGGGAGCAGATCAGCCCGAACATCGTCGATTCCTACGCGACGTGCGATCCCGTTGGCCGTCGTGGCATTGTCTCCGGTCAGCATGGCCGTGCGGATGCCGAGATCGTGCAGCTGCCGAACGGCTTCGCGACTCGATTCACGCACCGTATCGGCAACGGCAATTACTCCTATCGTCTTCTCCGCCGTCATGACGATCACCGTCGTCTTGCCCTCTTCCTCCAACCTCCTGAGTT
>CAZJYH010000752.1:0-2678 GCA_964549365.1 uncultured Alphaproteobacteria bacterium | reverse complement strand
ACGATCCGGCGTTCGCGGCGGAGCTTTCGGCGTTCGGCGACGTCTATATCAACGACGCGTTCGGCACCGCGCACCGCGCACACGCCTCCACCGAGGGAGTTGCCCATCTGGTGGCCGAACGCGGCGCGGGCTACCTGATGGTGAAGGAGTTGAAGTTCCTGGGCGACGCCGTGCGCAACCCGCGCCGTCCGTTCGTGGCGATCCTCGGCGGCTCGAAGATCTCCGGGAAGATCGACGTGATCAACGCGCTGCTCGGCGTCTGCGACACCATCATCATCGGCGGCGGCATGACGTTCACCTTCTTCAAGGCGCAGGGGAAGGAGATCGGCGCATCGCTGGTGGAGGATGACAAGATCGACGTCGCGCGCGCGGTGCTCGCGAACGCGGAGACGAGGGGTGTTGGCCTGGAGTTGCCGTCGGACGTCGTGCTGGCCGATCGATTCGCCGCCGATGCCGACACACGGATCGCCGATGCGAACGCCATCCCGTCCGGCTGGATGGGCCTCGATATCGGCCCGGCAGCGCGCGCATCGTTTGCCTCGCTGATCGAGAACGCCGGAACGGTGGTCTGGAACGGCCCGATGGGGGTCTTCGAGATGGAACCGTTCGCGGCGGGAACGAAGGCCGTTGCCGAGGCGTTGGCTATGGCAACCGAGCGCGGCGCGGTCACGATCGTCGGCGGCGGCGACTCGGCGGCGGCGATTGCGGAGTTCGGATTCGCCGAGCGCGTGACCCATGTCTCCACCGGCGGCGGTGCCTCGCTGGAGTTCCTTGAAGGGAAGGTGCTTCCCGGCGTCGCCGCGCTCGACGTGGCATGAGCCGGCCCGGGATCGGCATCCGCGAAGGAGACCGCATTCGGTCTCGCATGGTATTCTCGGGGGCCTGATATTGTGTGGCCCTCACCCCGGAGCCGAACGAGAGAGACGATTGCGACGGTGTGCGCGCCGTTCGGCAATCGCACCGTGACAATCGCAACCGGGTGCACGCGTCATACCGGGGACCGCGGATTCCGAGGTTGTGGGTCCGCTGCTTCACGAACGGAACGATGTTGTCCAATAACGGTCAGATGCCGAATAACTTTCGATTCACGATGTTCCCTGCTGTGCTCCGATGGCTTATCGGAGCCAATGTTGCCGTGTTCCTTCTCAGCTTCCTGATGAAGTATCAGCCGGCGCTGGCGGGGCTCAACGAGATCTTTCATTACTTCGGGGCCTTGTGGCCGATCGAAAGCGGGCGATTCTTCCCGTCGCAGTACGTCAGCTACATCTTCATGCACGCCGGCGTTCCGCATCTGTTCTTCAACATGCTGGCATTGTGGATGTTCGGCATGGAGCTTGCGAACATCTGGGGCACTCGGCGCTTCCTCTCCTACTATCTGCTGTGCGGCATCGGCGCGGGCGTGGTACACTCCATCGTCACCTACTTCATGGGCGACGGCGCGCCGACGGTGGGAGCATCGGGGGCGGTGATGGGGATCATGGTGGCGTTCGCGCTGCTGTACCCGAAGCGCATCGTGGTGATCTTCCCCTTCCCCCCGATGCCCGCGAAATATGCGGCGCTGTTGTTCACGGCGGTGGACCTGTATCTGGGCGTCTCGCAGTCGGGGGACGGCGTTGCCCACTTTGCCCATCTCGGCGGCGCGGCGGTCGGGTTCGTCCTGCTGTGGATCAGCCGCAGGCGCATGCTGGGCGGGGGCGCGCAACGGCCCGCCGTTCCCGATCCCGCGGTTGTGCCGATGCCCGCCCGCGTGATCGACATGCCGATCATGGACGGCCGTAATCGCGAGACCGAGACGAGCGGCACGAATCGTCGCGCCCTGCCGATCCTCGAATTCGGCGATGACCAGGCGCTGATCGACGCCCTGCTCGACAAGGCCAGCCGTGAGGGCTATCACAAGCTGACCGACGAGGAGAAGGAGCTGTTGATAGAGGCCAGCAAACGCATTCGATGACCCACAACGGGGAACGGCGCGGGCAGCCTCGATCCCCTTTTCTCATGCGCCGAACGCGCGCATGGAACACATGAACCAGATGATGAATACGAACTCCGTCGATCTTCCAATCATGGGACAGGCCTCCTCGGCAGCCGACGAGCAGCCGATCGCCACGGCACCGTTCCGCCGCCGCCGCACGCGGCGCGTGATGATCGGCTCCATCCCGGTGGGTGCCGGCGCGCCGATCTCGGTGCAGACCATGACCAAGACGAAGACCGCCGACGCGCAGGCCACCATCGCGCAGATCAAGCGCTGCGAGGAAGCCGGCGTGGACATCGTGCGCGTCACGGTCAACGACAAGGAGGCCGCCGAGGCGATCGGTGAGATCGTCCGCGGCGTGAACATCCCGATCGTGGCGGACATTCACTTCAACCACATCTTCGCGCTGAAGGCCATCGAGGCAGGCGTCGCGAAGGTGCGCATCAATCCGGGGAACATCGGCAAGACCGAGCGCATCCATCAGGTGCTCGCCGCGGCGAAGGATCGCGGCATCCCCATTCGCATCGGCGTGAACTCCGGCTCGCTGGAGGAGGACATCCTCGAGAAGCACGGCTATCCAACGGCCGAGGCGCTCTTCGAATCGGCGATGCGGCATGCGGGCATCAGCGAGGACGTGGGCTTCAGCGACATCATCATCTCGGTGAAATCCACCGACGTGCGGCTGATGATCGAGGCATATCGGCTG
>CAZJYH010000751.1:0-2690 GCA_964549365.1 uncultured Alphaproteobacteria bacterium | reverse complement strand
CCCGTCGCCTGGTGCCTGGTGCCTGGTTCCCGTCGCCTGGTGCCTGGTGCCTGGTTCCCGTCGCCTGGTGCCTGGTGCCTGGTGCTTGGTGCTTGGTGCTTGGTGCTTGAAAAGGTATGTATACTTCACCGGTATACAACTACACCCCCCCGACTTTGAACGTTGAACCTGGCACTTGGAACTTGGCACTTGGAACGTTGAACCCGGCACTTGGAACTTGGCACTTGGAACGTTGAACTTGGCACCTGGAACGTTGCACGCTGCACGCTGAATGAACGCTGAACTTTGCACGCTGAACGCTGAACTTCCCGGCACCTGAATCCCGGAATTGGTACATTGGCACTTCCCGCTCCGAGTCGGCGCGGTGCCCCAAAACACGCTTCGTTGTCCATGTCTCCACGGATCAAGGATTTCATCAATCGCGGGATCATGCCGCTGGTCGGCCGCGACCGCGAGCTCGGCCTGCTGCTGGAGGCGTTCGCCGGCCTGCTGGAGGGCGAGCCGCGCGCCGTCTGGATGAGCGGGCCGCCGGGCGTGGGGAAAAGCCGCCTGCTGGACGAGTTGAAGGCGCGCGCGCGCGATCATACGGCGCGTTCGCTGGTGGTGCACGCGAAGTGGTACGAGGGGGAGGGGATCGAGCTGGGCCCGCTCTCGAACGCCCTGGAGGTGCTGCGCCCGGCGCTGGCCGCACCGCTGGCCGCACGCATCTACCGCGACGGCGCGGTGGCCACCGTCGACGCCGCCGTGGAGGCGGTGCAGATCGCATCGCGCCGCTACCCGGTGGTGCTGATCCTGGACGACCTGCATTATCTGAAGGGCTCCTCCGAGCTGAGCCGCTTCGTTGCCGCCATCGAGGAGATCCCGCTGCTGCTGGTGGCCACCACGCGCCCGGTGGAGAATCCCGCTCTCCGCTCCTTCCGCGCCGCGCTGGCCGGCTCGATCCCGCCGCAGGAGCTGGAGATCGGCCCGCTCGACGGCGCCGGCATCGCCGAGGCCGTGGCCGCGCTCTTCGGCGTGGAGCCGCCGGACGAGATGCTGGAGCAGATCGCCGCCCTCTCGGCCGGGCTGCCGCTTGCCCTGCGCGAGGTGTTCCGCGAGCTGATCGCCACCGATCACCTCGTGCCGACCGGTGAGGAGGCGTGGCACTGGGCCGGCTCCTCGCTCTCGGAGCCGGAGCTGCGCGCCATCGGCGACCGCGTGCACGGCTTCAGCGGGCGGCTGGCCTCGCTTCCGGCCCGCGAGCGCACCATCCTAGCCGTGGCCGCCTTCCTCGGCGAACAGTTCAACCGTGACCTGCTCCGCGGGCTCTGCGAGCGCGTGGGCGAGTGGGACGATCACGCCTTCGAGGGGCTGATCCTCGGCGGCTTCATCGCCGTCTCCACCCCCTCCATGCGCCTCGGCTCCCGCGATCAGGAGGGGCGCGTCTCCTTCGCGTTCACCCACACGCTGCTCTGGAAGGCGGCGCTTGCGCTGGAACTGCCGGACCTCCCCTCCCGAGCGGGCCTCGCCGCGATGACGCTCGACGCCCTGGCGCGCGGCGCCGGCGAGACCTACAGCGTGGCCCCGATGGAGGCGCTGGACGCCGCGGCGCTCACCTCGGAGGAGCGCGCCGACGAGCGCGCCCGGCTCTTCTCGTGGCTGGTGGCCGTCGGGCGCAAGCTCTCGCCGATCTACGCCGAGGCGTACGTGGCGCTCTGCCGCGCGACGCTGGACCCGTTCCGCGCCGCCGGCTTCGCGGCCACGGCGCGCGGCCCGCTGCTGGCCGGCTATCTCGAAGCGCTCTCGGTCTACGGCGATCGGCTCTACATCACCGGCGCGCGCGACGCGCTGGCGGAGATCGCGGCGGAGATCGCCGGCATCCTGGAGCGGCTCATCGCCGAGGCGCCGCCGAACGCCGAGGAGCGGATGATCCGGCTGGACGCCGCCGTCGTCGTCTGGAAGGACGCGCTGATGCAGGGGACCCCCGAACGGGCGAAGGGATTCCTGGACGAGCTGATGAAGGTGCTCCCGCCGCCGCACGAGCAGAGCGACCGCGAGCTGCGCGGCGCCGCCGAGGCGATCCGGCTCGTGGCCTCCTACGCCTTCAACCGCGGCGACTTCGCCGAGGGGCTCGATCTGGCCGCCCCCTACATCTCGGAGCTGGACCGCATGCGCCCGGAGACGCTGAACGCGTTGTTCAAGGTGCTGCTGCCGGCGATGATGCGTGCAAAACGATTTTCGGAGGTTAGCGACGTAGTTGAAGCGGGCTTGCGCCTCAGGCGAGAAGCGGATCTTTTTACGGAATATGAGCTGTTAATGCATGCGGCGAACTACGCTTTGACGATAAGCGACATGTCTGCCGTTCGCCGGTACGCGACCGAACTACGCACACTCATAGACCGATATCCATCTTATCGCAACTTGAGCACGAATTATTTTCATCTACCGTTAGTCGCCGCATGCGAAGGGAATTTAGAAGAACTATCAAAGTTGGAGTCTGAATTTCGAAGCGCCAGGCCACCGGCACGATCCTCGAAATTCCAACTAATGATTGCTCAACACCAATTTCAATTAGCCTGGAATCTCCTTGGCGAATCAGATCGTTCGCTGAGCGCCATGCTCGCCATGGACCTAGAAGAAGTACACAAATCGCCTCATCACGAACTAAACATTATCCGCGAGGAGTTGCGTTCGCACTTTGACCGACGAGA
>CAZJYH010000750.1:0-2692 GCA_964549365.1 uncultured Alphaproteobacteria bacterium | reverse complement strand
ATGGCGTCGTTGGAGGGGGCACCGTTCATGGAGGCGCGCGTGGAGGTGACCGCCGGCGATCACGCGATCCGCTCGGTGAACGGGCGCGCGGCGGTCGTGATGTACGGCGTGGGGCGCGGCCTGGAGAGCTTTGCGCCGATCGCGACACGCAAGCACGATGATCGCTCCCCCGCCTCGGCGATGCCGCACCCCTCGATCTACACCGAGGATATCAGCGTCGCCTATGCATATCCGGTCCCCGGCATCGAGGAGGAGGCGCTCCCCTCGGACTCGGTGGAGATCGCGCGCATCGACCGCTGCGATTCCACCACCGTCATCATCACGCGCATCGGCCGGCCCTGGACGTTCCTTCCCTACACAACGAGCGTGGAGCCGGACTCTACCAACGCCGATGTGCTGATCGAACCGATCTGGACCACCACGTTCGTGGGCTACGCCCTCCGATTCCGCCCGCGCGATCCCCTGCGCGACGCGCGCGCGACGTTCACGTTGACGAGCCCGACGGGCGGAACCTGGAGCGTGCCGTACGCCTACGCGGCGCGCGCGCTCGGCGTGACGCCCGATCCGGTGGAGCTGCCGGACATCCCGATCAACCAGGAACAGACGCGCACGCTCGCGCTCACCAACCGCAGGCCCTTCGTTGTCACGCCGCTCGCGGTGCGGCTGAAGCGCGGCACGAACGGCTTCTCGCTGCGCGACGTGAAGGGGATCGGCACGCCGCTGCGCCCGGGCGACTCCACGACGCTGACGCTGGCCTTCACGGGCACGGAGAAGAATCACGAATACGCCGACACGCTGGTGATCACCACCGAGTGCGGCACGTACGAGGTGCCGCTCCGCGCGCACACCGGCCCGTATCCGATCCCGACGATCACGGGGAAGGACTGGGGCGAGCGCCCCCTGCGCACCGACAACGACACGCTCTCCTACGTCGCAAACCTCGGCTCGCTCGGCTACACGATCGCGTCGATCTCGATCGTGAACGACGCCGCCGGGGCCTTCTCGCTGAGGACCCCGGACTGGCGCGCGATCGCGCCGGTGCCGCCGGCCGGTTCGGACTCGCTCGGCATCAGCTTCCGCCCGCCGTCGGTTGGGCCGTTCGCGGCCGTGATCCGGCTTGTGACGACCGACGGCGACACGGCGCAGGCGGCACTGCTCGGCATCGGCGTCGGCCCGATCATCGACGTGCCGGATGTCTCGATCGGGCTCCGGTGCATCGACGCGCCGTTCGACACCACGGTCCGCATTCTGAACTCCGGCACGAGCGCCTTCACGATCACCGGATTGACCGTCACGAGCGATCCGACAGCGAGCGCCGCGCTCGACACGGCAGCCCTCACGCCGTTCCTGCCGCACAGTCTGGCGGCGGGCGGCGAGCTCGCCGTCCCGGTGCGCATCACGCCCCTGGCGCCCGGCCCGATCAACGTGCGCGTTGCGGCGCTCGTCGGCGCCGAGGTGGACAAGCGGGACTCGACGGCGGTCATCACCGGCACGGCCATCTCGTGCACCCGGCCGCGCCTTGTGGTGGACGATCACGATTTCGATTCGATCTTCATCACGCTCACGAAGCCCGGCTTCGTCACCGTGCGCAACCTGGGCCCGGGGGACGCGACCGTTCAGACGATGACGTTGACGGCGGACACGGCCGGCGCGTTCGCGGTGCTCTCGCCGATCGCGCCGTTCCCGCTGCGCGACGGCGACTCGATGCGGGTGGCCTGCACGTTCACCCCGGCGAGCGTGGGGCTGAAGACGGCGCGGATCGAGTTCACGACGGACGCGGGCCTGCTCACGTCGGCGCTTCGGGGCATCGGGCGCAAGCTGCGCGTGCCGGCGCTGATCCGCCGCGACTACCACGGCCGCCCCGGCGATGCGGTGACGGCCTACGTTGAACTGAGCGAGCGGCTCGACACGCTGCCGGTTACGAAACTGGAGATCGCGGTACAGTACCGGACGGAACTGCTGGACTTCCTCGCCGCCGAGCCGGTCGACGGCGCGAAACACGGCTGGACCTGGTTCGGCGCGCAGTACCTCGACACCGTGGCGCACACGATTCAGGTGGCGCCGAACCCACCCGCGGCCGGGAATCTGCTGGCGTTGCGGTTCCTGGTGCGGTTCGACCGGCTGGACAGTTCGGAGCTCCCGTTCACGGTGAACACCGGGCTGCCGTACGTGGAGGTGATCACCGAGCCCGGGCTGGTGCGGCGCGACCCGATCTGCGGCCTGCTGGAGCGGCTGTTCACCTTCGCGCCGAACGGCTTCCGGCTGGATCAGAACAGCCCGAACCCGTTGACCGGCGAGGGGCGGATCGGCTTCGAGATCCCGTTCGAGAACCCGACCCGCCTGGCGGTGTACGACGCCCTCGGGCGCGAGATCGTGGTGCTGCTCGATGAGCCGCTGAAGCCGGGCACCTATGCCGTCACGATCCCGGCGGGGACGCTGGCCGCCGGGCTGTATTACTACCGCCTGACGAGCGGCGAGTTCGCGGCGCTGCGCAAGATGGTGGTGCGATAACGCCGGGCACTCGGCGGCACCGAAGTGTTCTCGCGGAGTTGACTCCGCGACCGGGCGATCACCTCGAACGCGCGTCGGAACGGAAACGTTCTCGCGGAGTTGACTCCGCGACCGGGCGATAACCTCGAACGCGCGTCGGAACGGAAACGTTCTCGCGGAGTTGACTCCGCGACCGGGCGAT
>CAZJYH010000749.1:0-2713 GCA_964549365.1 uncultured Alphaproteobacteria bacterium | reverse complement strand
TCGCCAAGCGCCTGATGGATTACGGTTTCCACGCGCCGACCGTGAGCTTCCCGGTGGCCGGCACCCTGATGGTGGAGCCCACCGAGAGCGAGTCGCGTGAGGAGCTCGACCGATTCTGTGATGCGTTGATCGCGATTCGTGAGGAGATCCGCGAGATCGAGACCGGGATCGCCCCGCGCGACAACAACGTCCTCAAGAACGCTCCGCACACCGTCGCGGTGATCACAGCCGACGCGTGGGACCGCCCGTACAGCCGCGAGAAGGCGGCCTTCCCGGCGCCGTACGTGCGCGAGCGGAAGTTCTGGCCCGCCGTCGCCCGCGTCAACAACGCCGCCGGCGACCGCAACCTCATCTGCGCCTGCCCGCCGATCGAGGAGTATGCCGAGAGCGTGGGGTGAGGCGGAAAGTATGAAGTTTGAATTATGAAGGATGAAGTAAGCCGTTCGTTCGGGGTTGACCCAGAATACCGGCCCGCTCATCGATGCGTACGTTGAAAACGGTACGGCCCGCTTCCCAATCGGAGGCGGGCCGTGCTGCTTTCGGTTGCGCCGGGCGCGGAGCGTTGTGAACGAAGGATGAATTATGAAGGATGAATTATGAAGGATGAATTATGAAGGATGAATTATGAATTATGAATGAGGAATGAGGGCCTAGGGAGTCCCGGATCTTCTCTCTCTCTTTGCCAAAGAGGGGGCCGGGGGGAGTTCAACGGGGAGCAGGGAGTTCACCGGGTGGCGCCGTTCGTTCGGGGTTGACCCAGAATACCGGCCCGCTCATCGATGCGTACGTTGAAAACGGTACGGCCCGCTTCCCAATCGGAGGCGGGCCGTGCTGCTTTCGGTTGCGCCGGGCGCGGAGCGTTGTGAACGAAGGATGAATTATGAAGGATGAATTATGAATTATGAATGAGGAATGAGGGATGAGGAATGAGGGCCCAGGGAGTCCTGGATGCCGGCGTGTTTTCGCATTCATCATTCCGCATGGTCTTGTTGCACAATTGCTTGCCAAGTGCGCAGGATCCTGTCAGGTGGTTGCGTCCCTCCCCTTTCTAAAGCGTGCCCCGGGCGTAGCGAGGGAGGGGGTCTCCGCTTCCGGACTTCCCGTTGTGCGTCCCTCCCCTTTTCCAAAGGGGAGGTCAGGAGGGGTTTTGTTGCCGGCAGTACGTTACCGTTGTCGCCACCGGGCGAACTCCCTGCCCCGCGATATTCTCCTCGGGGCCACGGCCTTCCTTCGCGATGCTCCCCGACACATCGGGATCTGCGACAGGACAGGCTTTGGAAAGGAGGGGGAGAAGAACGTCACGGCTCTGATATCGGGGGTGCATCGGAAGAGACGGCCACTGACGAAGGATGCATTATGCAACAACGTCATGCATCATTCATAATTCTGCATTCACCATTTTCCTTCTACTTCGTGTCCTGTGCGAACGACAGGGCGTAACCGTCCGGGTCGGTGACGGCGAACTCCGTGGTGCCGTAGAACGTGGTGTGGATGTCGGCGAGGAGCGGCGCGTGCCCCTTCATCCGTTCGTAGAGCGCGCGCACGTCGGTCACATCGATGTAGAGTATCACCGTGTGCGGCCCACTCGGGATGTGGTTGAAGGAGGGAACCTCCTCGTGGGCGCTCTCGAGCGATTGCAGCATGATCGTCACGTCGCCGCTCGTCAGCATCGCCCAGTTCCGCCTGCCGCTCTCCGGCACCGAGGCGATCACGGTAAATCCGAGGTGGGTTGCGTAGAACTCGATCGACGCGTTCACGTCGGCGACGATCATGTTCGGTGTCAGCTTCTTCAGTTCCATTGTCGGTTCGATGTCGATGGAGTTGATGTCGGCTGTCGCGCCGCCGCCGGTCGCGGCATGCGTTGGTCGCCGTGTTGAATCGGCCGCAACCTACGGCGTCGCATCCGGCTCCGATTGTACGAATCCGACATCTGCCGCGCAGCGCGCGCGCAGCTCGCGCAGCTCGCGCAGGTAGTCCGTGGGCGTGAGGCCCGCAAGCGCGCGAAACTCCCGGATCATGTGCGCCTGGTCGTAGTACCCCGCGGCGAACGCAAGCCCGCACCAGTCCGGCGCCCCCGCCTCCGGCGCCCCCGCCTCCGGCGCCGCCGCCTCCGGCGTCGTCGTCGGAGCCAGGGCGTCAACCAGGCGGCGAAATCGCGCGATCCTTCCGAACGACTTCGGGCCGAGGCCGACGCGTTCGTTGAAGACGCGCTCCAGCGTCCGTTCGGCCACTCCCAGCTCCGCCGCGATCGCCGCAACAGAGCGCGCCGAGCCGGCTCGCGACAGCGCCGAGGTTGCCGCGATGAGCAGACCTCGTGCGCGGTCCTGTCCCTCGCCGACCCCGGCCCGGGCCATCCGCGCAAGCAGCGCACGCTCCAATGCCCCTGCCGCGCCCTCCGCGTCGAGTGCCGTTGTGGCCGCCTCCGTGATCCGCTCCGCGTCCTCACCCCACAGATCGCACAGATCAGCCTCGCCGTCGGTCAGCGGCGCGAGCGGCATGCCGAGGAATGGAGCGGACCCGCCCGCCTTGAAGCGCACCGCCACGTAGAGCGTGCGCTTCGCGTCGACGACCATCTGTGCCGTCCGCATCGTTCCGACCACCGCGGCGCGCACGCCGTCGGCGTCGGCGCGCACGATGATGTCCGTGCAGCCGTCCGGCAACACGCGCTGGTGCGTGCGGGCGTGGCCGAGGGTCGTGTGTGTCCAGTAGCACT
>CAZJYH010000748.1:1457-2718 GCA_964549365.1 uncultured Alphaproteobacteria bacterium | reverse complement strand
GTCGGCGACAGCCTTGACCTGCGTGTCGCTTTCTGCGGAACAGACCACGAAGAAATCGGCCATGTCGGTGAGCCGGCGAATATCCATCACCACCACGTCCTTGGCCTTCTTCGTGAGCGCCAGCTCCGCGCAGCGGCGGGCGAGCGTCTTCGGATGCGTGGGCTTTCGCCCTTTTGTCGTAGTTGAAGCCATCAGTTGCTCATAATCGAAGGGTGCCCCGCGCGCCGCGCGCCATGCGGTCGGCCCGAGGCGGCACGGAACCATCGTTCACGTCGTGCCGTTGTCGTCGTTACTTCATCGGGCGCAGCGATCGGTAATCCATGCCGATCACCACGGTTGCGCGGAGGAACCGCGAGCTGTCGATCCCGGCCTCGATACGCTCCTGGTCGATGCCGAGGGCATAGGCAACCTTGCGTGCGGAGATCGGATCGCCGACGCGATCGATCACCTTCGAGTGGGGCTCGCGCGTCTTCGACGTGCTGAACTCCGGCACATCGAACCGGCGCGCGCGGAGGAACTCCGTGAACTTCGTCGCCAGGCCGTCGACTCCGCAGGCGTTCACCACATCCACCTGGATATGCTCTCCCGCCTTCACGTACATATCGGTGCGCTCCACGGTCGCGTCGACGCGCGGTCGGACGAGCGTGTGCTGCAGAAATCCATACCCGAGCACGATCACCGGCAGGGCCGCAACGGCAACCGCCGCAATCAGGAGCCGTCGTCGGCGCCGCGCGCGCGCATCGGCCACCGCGGCCGTTCGTGCGTTTCGTGACTTCGGTCGATTCATCGAAGGGATAGAAAGCGATTCCGTCGCCGTTTGCCGTGTCGTGCGCGCTACTGCGGCAACGCGCGCGATACGATGGCCTCCAGTTCGGAGAACTGATCCTCGGGGATTCTCCGGCGCAGATACTCCGCCTCCGAGGCCCAGAACGATCGTACCGATCGTGTTTGCCCGCCGCGGCCGAAGCTCAGCACCGCCAGCGCCGCCTTCATGAAGAGCGGGTGCGGTGCGTCGAAATGTGTCGTTTCCGGGAGCGCCGTGTCGGCCGCTGTCGTGTCGGCGCCGGGGCCCGGGCGCAACGTGTCGGCGCGATAGCGGGCGCGCAGTTCCTTGTATTCGTCAAGATAACCGTTTGCGCGCTCGACGAACGCTCCGGGCTGCTCCGTGCGGATACTGACAAACCGGCCGGTGCGCGCGGCGAACAGATCATCCAGGTAGGGGGCCGCGTCCGCATGCGATGCAAACGGTGGCCAGAGCTGC
>CAZJYH010000748.1:0-1447 GCA_964549365.1 uncultured Alphaproteobacteria bacterium | reverse complement strand
GGCAACCACGTCGCGTGCGTCGGGGCCGGCGCGGATGAACTCCGGGTTGCCGTGGGCGAACGTGCCGACGGCCTGCACATGCCCGTCGTGGCCGGAATAGATCATCATGCCGCGCGTGGCAACCATGT
This sequence comes from uncultured Alphaproteobacteria bacterium, assembly GCA_964549365.1. Classification (GTDB taxonomy): domain Bacteria; phylum Bacteroidota; class Ignavibacteria; order OLB7; family OLB7; genus JAFDZV01. The sequence goes on along the minus strand of CAZJYH010000748.1, from coordinate 1,319 downwards.
CGGTGCCCCCCGCATCGGTGTAGACGATCACCTCCGGAAGCCGATCGCCGGTGACCTCGCGCACCTCGTACGCGCGAATCCAGCGCAATGTGTCGCTCAGCGCGAGCCGATAGCCGTGGGCCGCCGTGTCGTGCAGGTAGATCTGCAGGAGATCGGCGCGGGCGGCCGCCGGTTGCGCGCTGTCGCGCACGAAGCTCGCCACCACATAGATCGGCCTGTTCTCCTTCAACAGATCGACCGCGAAGATCGTGTCGCGCATCCGTCCCGGCGCGAATTTCGGGCTGGAGAACGTGTCGCCGGCGAGCATCGTGTCGGGGCGCGGCGGTGGCGGAGGCTGTGGGCGCCGGTCGTCGTCGCGGCACGCGCCTGCCCAGCCGGCAAGGGCAATCGCCGCGAGGGCCGCGATCAGCCGGGGTATGCCTTGGATGCGCATGTGACGGATTCTTCGGGGTATCGAAAAAAGATTCGGGCGGTTGAGCGCTTCGCCGACGGCGAAGATGGCTGCGCTCAATCGCCCGAACCGAACTGCGTGCGGACTGATGGAACCTTCAGATCATACCGATGAACACCGGTTCTCAATCTTCGCCACCGTCATCGCCGTCCTTCTTCAAGGTCTGTACCTCGGTACGGATATCCTGCGCCAACGAACGCAGTTCCTGCATATGCTTGCGGACCCTGACACCGGCAGCCTTGTTGTGCTTCACGTAGAACTTCTCGAAGTCCTTCTCGAAACTCTCCACCAGCGCCTTCAACTGATTGAACCGGTCCATGATGTGGTCTCCCTTATTAGTGATTCTTTCCGCGGGACTTCTCGAGGGCTGGTGCCACCATGCCTCTCGATCATGCAAAATCGGAGGGAAATTTGACGGCAAATATACAAAAGCCCGTAACGTGGCAAGAATCAGGGCCGATGGATCATGATGGTATACTCATCGATATACAACCCGGCGCCGTGTCCTCCGCCGCTCCCTCTCCGGCCCCCGAAGGGACGTGTCGCACGCCCTGCCGGCACGCCGTGTTGGGGGGCCGAGATCGCGATTTGGTGCGCCCGCGGGCCCCGGCTAGGCCGGGATCCCACGTTCCAGTTCCGTGCGAAGGTAGCGGCCCGTATAGCTCTCCGGCTCGGTCATCACCTGCTCCGGAGTCCCTGCCGCAACGACGCGTCCACCGTGACGCCCCCCCTCCGGGCCGAGATCGATGATCCAGTCGGCGCTCTTGATCACGTCCAGATTGTGCTCGATCACCACCACCGAGTTCCCCTTGTCCACCAGCGATTGCAGCACCGAGAGCAACATTCGCACATCCTCGAAGTGCAGGCC
>CAZJYH010000747.1:0-2718 GCA_964549365.1 uncultured Alphaproteobacteria bacterium | reverse complement strand
AGCTCCTTGAGCAGACCGGCGGCGGCTTCATCCTTCGCGAAGATCTGCGCGTACATTTCGCGCAGAACCGTGCACGGCGAGGCGCAGCTGAAGATATCGCCCCCTCGCGTCACGTTCACCTTGCCGCCCCCCTTGGTCGGGAGCGCATCTCCGACGGCGTCGACCACCTTCTCCACCTCCGAGGCCTCGATTCCCTTCGCCAGCTTCGCCGCCTCGTCCTCGGTGGCCCCCAGCACCTTGCGCAGCGCCGTGGCCTCGGCCCCGCGCGAGTTCATCGCCGACTGCACGACCTCCTCGGCGAACTTCGCATTGTGTGCCCTGGTGGCGGCGATGCGGAGCGCCTCGGCGGCCTCGGCGGCTTCCTCCGCGGTCTTCGCGGCCTTGACCGCCTCGGCAAGCGGTCCCAGCGTGCGGAACGCACCGATCGCGGAGGCGGCACCCTTGATGTCGAATATGGTTCCGACGATGGAGACGGCAAGCCAGAAGAGCGACGGCCGTTCGGCCGAAAGCGCGGTGGCCTTGTCGAGCGATGACCCCGCCATCGCCTCCTGCATCATGAAATCATGGATCTCGCTGATCGTGACGGCCGTGTTGACCGCCGCGGAGACCGCCAGGCTGAGGCCGCCGGTGGCGGGTGCCAGCAGAATGGCGCCGATGTTCAACACGAGCAGCGCGATCGCTCCGAGCATGCCGGGCTGCTCGTCGGCGACCTTCTCGGCGATCAACTTCTCCTCCGCCGAGCCCTTCGCGACCCCGTGCTGCGACTTCGTCAGGCCGACGATCTTCTCCAGGCGCCAGGTGTTCGGGTCGTTGTCCGGCAGCCCCGCGCGCACCTCCTTGATGTTGCGCAGCGTGGTCGCGATCTGCTGCGCGATCAACAGAGAGGTGTCGGCGCTTGCCCCCTTGTTCGCCAGCTCCTGCAACGTCGACGTGTCCCCGTCGAGCTCCGATATCTGGCCGAGGATCGGATATCTCGCCGCCAGGCCGGTCTTCATCGTCTGGTAGGCCCGCGTCTTCTCGTCGATCTCCGTTCCGAGCCGTTCGTAGTTGGGGCCCGGCTCGGATTCGTAGTACTCGTCGGTGCGATGGTTTCCGCGCAGCTTCGGCGCCTCGCGCTCGCGCTCGGCCATCAGCTTGTCGATCTCGGCACGCCGCGCGATCAGGACGCCGGCCGCGGCCTGCATTCCCTTCCCAGCGCCGGTCGGTCCCTCGAACGCGTCGTCGCGCGTCACCCCCTCGCCGCTCGCGCGAGCCTCGGGGTTGGGGTTCTCCATCGAGTCCTTCTCCGGCGGCAACGTCCCGTTCTCGTAGATGTAATCCACCACCTTCGTGGAGATGCCGTAGCGCACCGCCTCGGTGCGTGCCTGCAACGCATTGGCCTCGAGCAACGCATCGGTGACCGCGATCATGTTCGCCTGGAAGTCCACCAGATACTGCCGGTTCTCCTTGCGCAGGTCCTCAACGGCCAACGAGAGCTTGAAGGCGATGTCGTCGAAGAGCTGCGGCGAGGTGGGGCACGCTGCGGCCCCGGGCTCCGGATCGGGAGCATACCGGGGATCGGCGGTGCGTGAGAAGTCCATGTAGAAGTAGAACGGCCCCTCGATGCCGTCCTTCGCCACGATCGGCTTCATCGCCTCCTTCAGCGAGTCCTGGTCATTCACCAGTGTGATGCCGCCGAAGGTCATCGAGTTGTCGGCCGTCGGGGTAACCACCTTCTTCGGCTCGGGCGGCGCATCACCGGCGTCGCACGTGCCCGCGTCGGCGTCGTCGGTGGTGTCGCAGGTCCCGTAGTCGTCCTCGGCAACGTCGCACGTTTGATCCTTGTCGTCGCGCTGTACCACCGCGTCGGCGGGAGCGGCCCCCCCCTGCTGCACAACGTGCGCAAGCTCGTGCGCAAGCAGGCGCTTCCCGTCGTTGGTCTCGGGAGCGAACTTCCCGGAGGCGAACACGATGTCGGAGCCGATCGTGTAGGCGTTGGCATTGAGGCTGTGCGCCGACTGCTCGGCAAGCCCGCCGGTGTGCACGCGCACGCGGCTGAAGTCATAACCGAAGCCGGACTCCATGTCGCGGGCCACGTGTCCCGGCAAGGGCATCCCCCCGCCGCGCACGGAGTTCACCTGCGCCTCCACTTCCGGCGCGATGGGCGCCGGCCCAGAGGGTGTGGGGGCTGCGGGCGCTCGCTTCAACTGCAGCTTCTTCTTGCACTCGGGGCACGTTCCCCCGCCGGATTGGCAGGCAGAGCACGATCGTTGCACCGATCCCGACGTGCGGCCCAGCACACCGCCGGCAATCGAGCGCATCACGCGGTCCGCCGCGCCGTCCGCCTCGCGTTCGAACTCATCGTCCGGAGCGTTCACCGCAAGCTTCGCCTGCACCACCGAGCCCATGAACCTGTTGCCGTAGGCGCGCTGCAACTGCACCGCGAAGCCGCTGCCCAACGCCCCGGCTCCCAGATAGGGAGAGAATCGTTCGCCGGCCGCTCGTGGACTCCCCCCACCCGCCGCATACAACGCCCGGGCGGCACCGTGTCCGATGCCGGGCTCGTCGGCCGGCCCCTGCTTCGGCGCCGGCGCGTGTGTCGCGGCCTGTGCGGCCTCGCTCGGTGCGGATGTCGTGGAATGTGTGTCGGCCATGAGATAGAGTGTGCCGGGACTTATCGTACCAGTTCGTAGTACTGTTGGAAGTCGGTGCGCTCGCAGGTCTTGCCGAGCTTCTGAT
>CAZJYH010000746.1:0-2720 GCA_964549365.1 uncultured Alphaproteobacteria bacterium | reverse complement strand
GTCATCGCCCAGAAACCGCTGGCCGCGTTTGGTTTGCGTCGGTTTGGCCATCGTCGATCTCCCAAGAGATGTTGGTCGGGACCAGATGTGAACAACGCAAAGTTAGCCCTTGAAGCCTTACACTCAAGCATCGATGCCCCAGATTCATCCGTTCCGTCCGTATCGTTATCAACCACTGCGCATCCCGTCGCTCGGTGCGGTGATCGCGCCGCCCTATGACGTGATCTCTCCCGCGCAACGCGCCGAACTGCTCGCCCGCGACCCGCATAACGTGATCGCGCTGATCCTCCCGGAAGGTTCGGCGGACGACCGCTACGCGAGCGCCGGGCGCTTGTTTCATTCCTGGATCGACGCGGGTGTTCTCGTTCGCGAGGAGCAGCCCGCGGTGTACCCGTACGCCCAGACGTTCACCGATCCACGCACCGGCGACCGTGTGCAGCGGCGCGGGATCATCGCCGTGCTGCGGCTGGTTCCGTTCAGCGCCGGCGAGGTGCTCCCACACGAGCGCACGCTCAGCGGCCCGAAGGCCGATCGCCTCAGCCTGATGCTCACCACCGACGCGAACCTGGAGGCGATCTTCGGCGTCTATCGCGATCCATCCGGCGCATCCGCCGCGCGTCTGGCAGCCATCGCCCAGGGCGCCGAGCCGCTGCTCGCTGTTGTGGACCGCGACGGCGTGGAGCATCGTCTGTGGCGTGCCGGCGACGCGGAGACGATCGAGGCGTTCGCCGCGGAGGTCGCCGCCGAGCGGGTGTTCATCGTCGACGGACATCACCGCTACGAGACGGCGCTCGAGTATCAGAAGCAGATGCGCGCCCAACGGGAAGCGGCCGCCGACGGTGCGCACGCGAACGACCAGGCGAGTGCATCCGCGCCGTACGACTCGATCATGATCTTCCTCGCCCCCTCCAGCGATCCGGGCCTTCTCATCCTCCCCACGCATCGCGTTGTGCACGCGCTGGCCGCGTTCGATTTCGAGCGATTGCTCGAAGCGCTGAGGCCGCATTTCGAGATCATCGAGATGGGCGATCGCTCCGTGGGCGTCGATGCGCTCGCCGGGCAGGCGGGCACCCCGGCCTACCTCCTCGCGACGCGCGGCCGCACCGTGCTGGCGGTGTTGCGGCGCGACGCCTCGCTCGATGATCTGGTGAGTCCCGCGCTCCCCGAAGCGCTCAAGGGGCTCGACGTCACGATCCTGCACGACCACATCCTGGAGAGCCTTCTGGGCATATCGCGCGAGGCGCAGGCGGAGCAGCGCAACCTGCGCTACGTCAAGAGCGCCGAGGATGCCTTCGCGGCGGCCGATGCCGACGACGTGCAATGCGTCGTGCTGATGAATCCCACGCGGTTGGAACAGGTGGAGGCGGTGGCGCAGACCGGCGAGGTGATGCCGCAGAAGAGCACGTTCTTCTATCCGAAGCTCGCGAGCGGCCTGCTGTTCAATCCGTTGTGGGAGTCGTAGCGGCGCACGCCCGCGCTCGCCCGGCGTCGGCGCCGGAGGCCGTTGTCGGCGTGTGATTGCTCGATCATTATTATCAACTATCAGGGAGATTGACCATGACCGTACGACAGTTGGCGGCGTTGGGAGTGCGATTCCTTTCGGTGTTCGTCGGGTTCTCGATGCTGGCTTCGATCCCACACCTGTATGGCATCGGAGTGGAGATCCGTGCCGGTGAGACGTTCGTGTTCTTCATCCTTGTGCCGCTCGTGCTGCTCGTCGCGCTGACGTGGAGCATGTGGAGCAAGACCGGTACCTACGTTGAACGGATCGTGCGCGGGATCGACGATGAGGTTCTGCCGGTCGAGGAGTACGAGCAGGAGGGGGGCGCCGATGAGGCCGACGGACCCGTTGACGCATCGACGATGCGGGGGAGTGATTTGCCGGTGGATACGCCCGTAAGCGCGGACTCGCACGCGGCCGAGCCGGCCATCGCTCCGGAGGGGATGGGCGTCGCGCGGCTGCCGGACATACTCCCGGTCGGCACCGGACTCATCGGTGTGTGGTTGGCGGCCATGGGCCTCGTGGGCGTCATCCCGATCGTCATCACGTCTGTTGTCTCGGCCGCGACCGGCTCCCCGGTGGATCTCGGAGCCCACAATATCGATCCGATCGGTCGGTACCTGAGGCCGGAGGCCACGTTCTTCGCGCTGCTTCCGTATCTCCTCGAGCTGGCCGTCGGGCTGTATCTCTTCTTCGGGGCCGGATCGATCCGGCGCATGTGGGAGCGCTACCACCATCCGCATCGGACTACCGAGGATGCCGGGTAGAAGTTCGGCGCTATGGCCGAGCCCGCACTCGCCGTGACGCCGTGCCACGGTCATGCGTAGTAAATGAGTAGTGCCGTCGCGAAGGGAGGCCCCTACCTTTGCAACTGAAGGCTCCTCTGATTGGATTCCTGACGGCACTGGTCTCACATGTTTATTGATTCCGTATTGGGGTAAACGTTCTGAGCACCATGGGTGATCAGCGTCTTCAGGAGAAGAGCGGGCGCCCGCCGATACCACGATCGGCGGGCGCCCTTGTTATATCCATATCGTTACGGCATCCTCATGCTTTTGCCGTTCCACCACTCTCTCATGTCCGTCCTGAACGGTACATACCGGCCCTCCGCTCGCTAACTTCCGTGACATCGTAAGGCATATACATACGTGACAGACCTCGAAGGATACATGCGGTTCATGCAGTCCACGGCTGTCAACCTGAGGAGCGCAGCGACGAA
>CAZJYH010000745.1:2447-2723 GCA_964549365.1 uncultured Alphaproteobacteria bacterium | reverse complement strand
GCGAACGGATCTTCACGCCGCTCGGCATCACCAACTATACCTGGGGGAAGAACGCGGACTCGGTCACGATGTGCCCCCGTGGCCTTTCGATGACCCCGCGCGACATGGCGAAGATCGGGCAGCTGATGCTGGCGAAAGGGGAGTGGAACGGGGTCAGGGTTCTGCCGGAGGACTGGGTCACGACGGCGACCACCGAACAGGCGGTCGTCGGCGGCGATCCCGTGCTCAGCCATTACTCCTACGGCCTCGGGTGGTGGTTCATCCCGGAGCTGCGCG
>CAZJYH010000745.1:0-2437 GCA_964549365.1 uncultured Alphaproteobacteria bacterium | reverse complement strand
GCGCGTACACGGCGTGGGGGCACGCGGGGCAGTTCATCCTGGTGGTCCCCGAGAAGCAGCTGGTGATGGTGATGACTTCGGTGTCGGAGACGGACGATATCGCCGTCGGTTCGCAGCTCGTATCGTTCATGCCGTTGGTACGACGGATCGTGCGCGGCTCGAACTGAGGCGGGGCGAGAAACGCAATGCAGGCATGGAGCGGAACAGCCGCTGTCTTCGCGAGGCTGAGCCGTCCCGACGTGTCCGGACGGCTCAGCCGTGGCGATCTCACACGCTTGCAGCGCCGGCCCGGCGAGATCGCCACGTCGCGTCCCCTTCGGGGCCGCTCCTCGCGATGACGTTGGGAAATGTCATCCCCCGGGAACGCCCCGACACCGTCGGGGTACTGCTTCTCGCAACGACCCAGGTCTTTTCGGTGTCCCTCGGCGGTCCGAGTCCCAATGCGTCGGTACCGCGCCTGCCTCCGGGCCGAGGTCTGGAATCGCAGCACGATATCTCGTGCAGCACTATACCCTGTAGTGGGCTGCACGGGCCAACAATCGCATTGAGAGTAGAAATTGAGTACCGGCCCTGGTCCGTGCCGGTGTACCTTCACATGCTCCCGGGCCGATCGCGGCGTTTTCTGCCGTTGCCGTCTCCGTCCCCGGCGGCGCGTGTTGCAGGGCGGCCTGGTCTCCGCCCGCACGGCACGTGAGCGGAGCGCTCCCCCACTTCCCTCAAGGATTAGCTCACCCCGACGGAGTTCGGGGCGTTTGTTTCGATCGATCCGAACCGGGGTTCCCATTCCGGGCTTCCCGCATCGAGGATCACCCGTAGCCGGGGCGGCTTCAACGAGCGGTCCGCATCACGCATGGCACATCCGATGTGCCGGCGCGCACCGACACAGCAACGGACCCGGCAGCAACGGAAATATCAACGCACAGGAGGAGACGCGATGAACGCCGATCGCGAGGCCGCATGGCTTCGAGCCGAAAAATGGGTACGCATCTACTCGTACATCACCTGGGTTGCGGTTGCCTACGGCATCGTGGCCGCGCATCTCCCGTTCATCATCGGGCATCCGTGGAGCAGTTGCGAGGTGTGCGGCAGCCAGCTGTACTGCGTGCTGACGTTCCACCTGTACGAGGTGCCGCTGGTGCTCTTCAACGCGTTCATCGCGTGGTACGGCCTCGGCCGCTATTCGCGCGCGAAGGCCCCCTCGTACATGTCGCTGTTGAACTTCGCCGTGATGGGCAACCTGACGTTCTTCACGTTCGAGATCAAGCTGCTGCTCGAAAGCCTGTGCCGCCAGGCGCCGACGTGGGAGCTGCTGGCGCTTGCCTCGATCTCCATCATTCTCATCGCCGGCGCTGGGCTCGGCGTGTTTGTCAAGCAGATGCTTGTCGCCGTATCAACCAACGACCACCAGAGCTGAGGTACACCGATGTCGACCAGCAACCTTACGATCTCCAAGGGAGCCGACGGCTTCTATCACCCGACCACCGAGGAGCAGATCATCGCGCTCGTCCAGCAGGCGCGCGCGCAGAAGCTGAAGATCCGATGCCGCGGCGCCGCGCACTCGGTCGCCTGGGCCATCTACACCGACGCGAAGGGGATTCGCAACGGCGTCTCCGAACAGGATCCGCCGAAGGGTGACAACCTGAACGTGATGCTGGATCAGTACAACCACCTCACCTGGATCGACGAGGCCAACGGCATCGTCGAGGTGGAGACGGGCATCCATCTCGGCTACGACCCGGAGGACCCGACGCACACCTCGACCCTCGAGAACAGCCTGCTGTACCAGGCGTTCAAGAAGGGATGGGCGTTGAGCGATCTGGGGGGCATCACGCACCAGACCGTCGGCGGGTTCCTCTCGACCGGATCGGCCGGCGGCTCGCTCACGTACGACCTCGGTGAGAATCTGATCGCCTTCCGCGTGGTCGACGGAACCGGCAGCGTCCGCTGGGTGGAGAAGGATGTCGATCCCGATCTGTTCAACGCGCTCGCGGTCTCCTTCGGGCTGCTCGGCATCATCACGAAGGTGCGCTTCAAGCTGACGAAGAACTTCTACATCTACGGCCAGCAGATCACCACGCCGACCGACCCGGCGAAGTGCCCGATCGATCTGTTCGGTCCGGGGAATGCCGCCAAGCCGAGCATGCAGCAGTTCCTGGAGCAGACGCCGTACACGCGCATACTCTGGTGGCCGCAGAAGGGGGTGGAGCGCGTGGTGATCTGGGAGGCGGTGCGCGGCCAGGCCATCCCCGTGTTCGATCCGCTGCCGTATTACGAGTTCGCCGACACGAAATTCCTCACGCAGGTGGAGCAGATGTTCGGCGCCATCCTTTTCACGCTGCTGGGGAATCTGAACCCGTTCGTGGTGTGGGGAAAGCTGCAGCGCGACTACGCGCAGTTCTTCCACGGCCGCCTGCGGACGATCGAGCAGCTGCTCGAG
>CAZJYH010000744.1:0-2728 GCA_964549365.1 uncultured Alphaproteobacteria bacterium | reverse complement strand
AACCGGCCAGTATCATCTGATAGAACTCGCGCCAGCTGAGCTCGCTGATCCACTTCTCCGCTCCTTCGCCGGCGCCGGTACCGGGATGCGCGGCGCGTTCGGCCGCGCGCGCCGCGCGGAGGAGGGTGCGTATGGAGATCGTGCCGAAGCGCAGATGTACCGAGAGGCCGGAGGTTCCCTCCACCGACGGGATGTCGCGCAGCCGTCCGTACTCGCCGATCCGCTCCATGAACCTCGCGAGGCGTTCGCCGGCCGCTCGTTCACCCGCTTCCAGCCACAGCGTCGACTCGCTGAAGCCGATCGATCCCATGTCCCACGGGCGCAGACTCGGCTCGATATCCGCAAGCGGCAGAAGCCGTGCGAGGTCGGCGGAGTGCTCGGCAAGATCGCGCTCGCCGCGCGCCTCGAGCTGTGCCAGCCACGCGCGTTTGTACGGCGTGAAGACGCGGAACGGCGCCCCCGCGCCGTTCGTCACCTCGGTCCCCTCGAAGACCACCTGATCCTTGAACGTGCCGAACGCACGGCCCGCTCCGGCCAGCGCGGCACCGACCGTCGCGTCACGTTCGAGGGCGGCGGGCTCGTGGTCGCGATTGGTGTACACCGCATCGGCGTGGAGCTCCTCGGCGAGCGCCGGAATCTCGCGGCGCGGATCACCGTGCCGAACGATCAGCGCGGAGCCGAGTTCGCGCAGGCGTTCGTCGAGTTCGCGCAGCGATCGATGGATGAACGTCACGCGACGGTCATCGCGATCCTCGAGCCGCGAGAGAATGGTGGTGTCGAAGATGAAGACCACCGCCACTTGGCGTGCGGCGGCGCACGCCTCGGCGAGGGGAGCGTGGTCGCTCAGGCGCAGGTCGCGGCGAATCCAGCAGAGAGCACGGTTGTAGCGGGTCGGCATGGTCCATCCTGTTCTGTTCGGAACGGATAACCATAATTTGTCCCGTTCGGTTCCGCGCGCGTACGATGCGCGCGAGAACACGACGCGGCCTCATGCGTCTGCGGCGGAACGACGGATCGACTCAATCGTGATGAGGAATGGCGACACGATTCACCGACACGGCCGACTACAGTCCGGAAGAACGCAGGGTGATAGTGGGTGGGCTTGTGATCCTCGGCGCGATTCTGGTCGCGATCTTCTGCGCGGTGCTCGTCAATGCGATCAGTGCGCATCTGTTCGATGCGAGGGCCGTGCATGCAACCGGGCGCGTCGTCGAGGTGACAGGCGAGCGAGGGGGGAGGGGAGGAATGACCTACACATCCGTCGTGGAGTACCGCGCGAACGACGGCGTCGAGTATCGCCGTACGACATCCGCGTTCTCGCCGGAGAGGATCATGCGGGCCGATTCCGTCGTCCCGCTCCGCTACGATGCCGACACGCCGGCCGACGCGCGATTCAACGTGCCGGGCGATGCGGATGTGGCACTGGCCATGGCCACCATGATTGTAAGTCTGATGCTGATTGTCATTTGGTCCGGGGTGCGTAGAGAGCCGCGAAGACGTTGAGCCGGTTGATCCCTTCGCCATGCATGCCGCGGCAACCGTGCCGCTGCCCCGTTACTCCCTCCTGAATTGATACGCCCCTTTGGTAGCCCCCCATACCTGCTTCCCGTCGGCATCGAAGCCGCGATCCCAGCTCATCAGCATCGTCGCGGTGAGTTCCACCTCGCTCGTCGCATAGGCGGCTCCGCGCAGATCGCTTGCGCATCCTTTCCCTTCGGTCGCCCCGGCGTAGGTGTCGCCGTACTTTGCCAGCATCACCGAACATCCGGTGCGCAGCTGCAACGAGTCGGGCGTGAGGCTGCGCAACAGTTGAGGGTTCTTGTAGGCGCCCACGAATCGCAGTGGTTCGTTGACGGTGTAGACTTCGCTCACGAAGCGGCCGTCGGCAAGCTCTGAAATGTGGTAGAACCGCTGGCGGTACGGCTTGTCCTGCGCGGACGCGGTCGCCTGTTCGACGTAGAACCAGAAGCCGTCGGCACGTTGCTTCCAGACGCGTTTGATATGCAGCCGGATGTCGAAGTAGTCCGAGTCGGCGGCGGCCTGCGCCTTGCTGGAGAAGTTTCCTTCCAGCCACTGACCCAGCTGTTCCATGTTCTTCGTCTGCGCGTCGGCATGGCCGCATGCGAGGGCCGCGATGAGCCCGGTGAACAGAAGCGTTGCGTACTTCATGGTTGTTTCGTTTGAAATGTACACGATCGACAACGAGAGATACGGTGCGCGGCGCGCGGCATCAGAACTTCGCGCCGCTCAGCATCGCCACGCAGAGGCCGAAGGCGAGCGCGACGATGCCGATGACGATCAGCCCTCCGGCCAGGGCGCCCTTCATGAACTTGTGTGGATTCTTTTGCTTGCCGTACCGAACGATGGAACCGGCGGCCGCCACGGTGAGGATGCCGAGCAGCAGGGCGGCGAACGGTATCTCGGAACCCCACTGCACCGCCAGCAGGAAGAGCGTGAACACCAGCAGTACGGCCACGCCGCCGCCGGCGAAACAGCCGGGCACAAACTGTGATTTCTTCTCGGTGTCCTCGACGAACTGCAGGCCGTCGTCGAACGATTCCGGCGGATTGGTTGCCATACGCTCCCGATGTTGCGCCGAATATACTGCACGGGCGGCCCGATCGACAACCGCCACGTCCGTCGACGAATGCATATTGCCGCTCGTTCGTCTCTGCGGCGCGTGAGCGAGGCTGCCTCCCAATCATTGTCGCGAACCCGTGATCTTCCC
>CAZJYH010000743.1:0-2734 GCA_964549365.1 uncultured Alphaproteobacteria bacterium | reverse complement strand
GTCGATGCTGCCGCCGGTGGCAAGCAACGTGTCGTGCAGGATCAGCAGGGCCGTGGAGAAATAGATCACCAACCCGGTGACGTCGACAAGCGTCGCGACGAACGGAGCGGATGATGTGGCAGGGTCGGCGCCGAAACGCTTCAGCAGGAACGGAAGCATCGAGCCCGAGAGCGTCCCCCAGAGCACGATACCGACAAGCGACAGCGAGACCGTGAGCCCCACCAGCACCCAGTGCGGTCCGTAGATGTCGCTGAAGAGCGTCCACGTCGCAATCCGCACGAAGCCGATGGCGCCGAGGATCGTGCCGAGAAGAAGGCCGGAGTAGATCTCGCGCCGCATCACCATCCACCAATCCTTCAGCGTAACCTCGCCGAGAGCGAGCGCGCGGATGATGAGCGTTGCGGCCTGCGAGCCGGAGTTGCCGCCGCTGGAGATGATCAACGGCATGAAGAACGTCAGCACAAGCGCCCGCGCAAGCTCGTCCTCGAAGAACCCGACGGCGGTGGCCGTGAGCATCTCGCCGAGGAACAACACCACCAGCCAGCTCGCACGCTTGCGCACCATCCGCATGAGCGGTGTGTCGATGTATGCCTCGTCGAGCGCCTCGAGACCACCAAACTTCTGGATGTCCTCGGTGGCCTCCTCGTCGACGACGTCGAGCATGTCGTCGATGGTGACGATGCCGACAAGCACGCCCGTGGGGTCCAGCACCGGAAGCGCCACGCGGTCGTACTTCCTGAACGCCTCAACGGCCGACTCCTGGTCGTCGGTCACCCGCAGCGCGATGAACTGATCGTCCATGATCTCGCTCACCGGGGTGTCGAGCGGCGCCAGCAGGAACTCGCGGATGACGACGTCGTCCACCAGCTTGTGCGAGCGATCGACCACGTAGATCACATCCATCGTCTCGCTGTTCTTCCCGTAGCGACGAATGTAGTCCAGCACCTGCTTTGTGGTCCACCCGGCACGCACCGCGATGTAGTCCGGCGTCATCAGGCGCCCGACGCTGTTCTCCGGATACCCGAGCAGCGTCTGCGCAACCGCGCGCTCCTCCGGCGAGAGCAGCAGCATCAGTCGACCGGAGACACCGGAGGGAAGATTCTCGAACAGCTCCGTGCGATCGTCCGGCGCCATCTCGTTCAGGATGGTCGCTACCTCATCGCTGCGCAGCCCGCTGAGCAGCTCCTCCTGCGCGTACAGATCGAGGTACTCGAAGGTCTTCGCGACGTCGCCGGGAGGAAACGTACGGAAGAGATGAACCTGCTCGTCCTCCGGGAAGTCGTTGAGCAGTTCGGCCAGGTCAACCGGCGTCCATTCATCGAAGATCTCGCGCAGCGTGTCGTGTTCACGCTGTGCGAGCAGACTCTGGATTTCGGGTTGGAGGAGCTTGCCGATCACGGTTGTATTCGCAACAGAGGCCGATGGAAGGGTCGAGAATGCGGGATCGCGCAAGTTACGCCCGTTGCGAGGAAAACCGGACGTTACGATTGATAAATGCGCGAGAGCCGCACCGGAGCTGCTCGCATGCCGCCGCACGGTGTTACACCGGGTGCGGCGGGTCGCGGAGTCAACTCCGCGACAACACTGCGACAACACCGGCACAACGCTCCCGTACAGCAACGACGCGGCTCCACCGACTCACCCGCTCATACCCCACGGTTCCACATTATGCATTCGTCATTCCGCATTCTGACTTCCGCCTTCTTCCTTCCCCCCGCATTCTCCCCTATCTTCACGCCGCCGCACGACGTCTCCGCGTTGCGCGCGGAGAACGGGCATCCACACATTTCGAGGCACGAGATGGACGAGGCCGGCACGCCGACCAATAGTCACGGCAGAATCGGGCGCTTCTTCATGGGCCTTGGGCCGGGCCTTATCACCGGCGCCGCGGACGACGATCCCTCCGGCATCTCCACCTACTCGGTGACCGGCGCGGCGTTCGGGTACGGACAGCTCTGGACGGTGATATTCTCCTTCCCGATGATGGCCGCGGTGCAGTTGATGTGCGCACGCCTGGGCCTGGTGACCGGGCACGGGCTGGCCGGCGTGATCCGGCGCCGTTACTCCCGCGCGGTGCTCTGGTTCTCCTGCACGCTGCTGGTGGTGGCGAATGTGGTGAACATCGGCGCGGATCTGAAGGGGATGGCCGAGGCGATGGAGATGATGACCGGGATCCCCTCCCCCTGGTGGATGCCGATCTTCGCCGGCGGTATCGTGGCGGCGATGGTCTTCTCCAGCTACCGCCACATCGCGAAGGTCTTCAAGTGGCTGACGATGGTGCTTCTGGCCTACATCGTGACGGCCTTCTTCGCACGGCCGGACTGGGGCGCCGTGCTGCGCAACACGTTCGTGCCGCACATCGAGCTGAGCACCGCCTACATCGCCACGTTCGTTGGCATACTCGGAACGACGATCTCACCGTACCTCTTTTTCTGGCAGGCGGCGCAGGAGGTGGAGGAGGAGCGCGCGTCGCACAGCCTTGCACGGCATCGCCGGTTCGGCGCGCGACGTGAGGAGCTGGTGGCCATGCGCAGGGACGTGCTCACCGGCATGGCCTTCGCAGGATTGATCATGTACTTCATCATCCTCACCACCGGCGCAACGCTGAACGCGCACGGCATCACGAACATCGAGACGGCGCGCCAGGCGGCCGAGGCGCTGCGGCCGCTCGCGGGAAACGAGGCCTACCTCCTCTTCACGATCGGCATCGTCGGCACCGGGATGCTCGGCGTGC
>CAZJYH010000742.1:2352-2740 GCA_964549365.1 uncultured Alphaproteobacteria bacterium | reverse complement strand
GACGCCTACGGCGACGCACTGGCCGCCGTCAATTTCGCGTTCAACGCCGAGGTGGGCGACGTGGCGGTGCTGACGCTTCCGTTCGATCGTCTGCTCATCACGCGCGTTATCTACTCGTACCCCACCGGCATCGCGCCATACGACAAGATTCACATGAACTTCGTCTACCCGCACGTTCGTCGCGCGCGGCAACTGACGATGCTGAAGCCGCGCGTGGAGGCCCTCCGCGACACGATCACCGCCGACATGTTGCTCGGCATCATCCGGCTGAAGACACCGTGGGCCGAGTCGTTCATGGTGCAGAATCAGTTCCTGACCTCTCCGCCCGATGAGGACACCACGCTGATCGATTCGCTGATGGAAGTCACGCACGACAACGGCGGCGGCG
>CAZJYH010000742.1:0-2342 GCA_964549365.1 uncultured Alphaproteobacteria bacterium | reverse complement strand
AAACACGGCTACTACTTCCTGCGCGTGATCGCCAAGCACGATCCGCCCACATCCGCCGAGTATGAGCGCAACAAGGCGGCATTCACCGCAAGTTATACCGAACGCTATCGCAAGCGCCTGCTGGGCGACCTGCTGTTCAAGGTGCGCGAGTACACGACGTTCGAGGATCTGCGGACCAACTCGGTTTCGACCGCGGGGATCCCGCGGGGACGCCCGCCGGGAAACGGCAACTGATCGCTCGCCGATTCGGGCAACCGGGTACAACGAACGAACAAGCCGCGCTGCAATCGAATGCAGACGCGGCTTGTCTCTTTTCGAGGAACACGATCGGCGACACGGCTCGCCCGCAGGGCACGACTCCGGCACCATGCCCGGATCGACGCCGTGCGGCCGAAGATCGTACTGGCGCGCTAGCGCACCAGTACGAATCCGGCCGAGGTCCACAACTCCGTTCCATCGACCGCTCGCACCGTGTATGCCCCGGCGGCCAGCCCGTCGGGAACGGTGAAGCGATGATCGCCGGCGCCGAGCGCGCCGTGGTGCAGCGATGCAACCATCACGCCGAGCGCATTGAAGATCTCCACGCGAACGTTCGCCCCCGCTTCATTCAGATGCAGCACAAGATCGCCGCGTGAGGTCATCGGGTTCGGGCGGGCGAAGACGGCAAGTCCACCTGCGGTCGGAACGGTCCGCACCGTCGCAGGCTCACCGCCGCCGGTCACCTCGAAGTTGTCCACGGCCGCCATCACGAACTGACGGCCGGCCGAGTCGCCGGCGCGGAACCGCACAAGCATGCGATCGGTGAGCGTGACCGTTTCGGGGATATCCAGCAGATGCGGCTTCCAACCGGCACGCCCCTCGGTTTCGGCATAGAGCGTTGTCCAGGAGCCGCCGCCGTCGCTGGAGATCTGCACCCTGAGCGAGTCGGTGAGGCTGTCGGCCTTGTAGTGCACGAACCAGAGATCAAACCCCACCTTTGGGCTCGTGTAGCCGCGCAGGTCCATCGGCGGCGTCGTCAGTGTGGTGAAGCCGCCGTTCACATCGGTCAGATTGGCGGGGGCGTTGATCGGCGGCGCTCCGGTCTCGAAGGCAAATCCGCCCGGCTGCCCGGTTGCGTCGGTGGGCGGATGAATCCAATCCGATCCGGCATATCCCAGATAGGGTATCAACCGGGTCCAGCGGCCCGACGTCGCGCTGTCCTCCGGGCTCTCGAAGCTCCAGCCCAGGTTGAGCGTCGCGTTGTCCTGATAGTGTTTGCGCAGCGTGACGCTCACCTCCTGGCCGCTCTGCGTCAGACGAACGGGCACCTGCTCGACGCCGTACCCCCACTTCGCAACCGTGACCATGAAGACCGAATCGCGCGGCAATTGCAGCGGGCCGACAGTCCCGTTCGATGGAGTGGAGTGCTGATACGGTTCGACGGCGTACGCGAAGTCCGCGATGGCTCCCCCCTCGCGATCGCGCGCCGTCAGCGTTCCGGGGAAGAACTCCAGCGGATCCAGCTGGATATCCTGCGTCATGTCGCCGTTCAAGCTGGCCGACGCGCCGCCGGCGGAGAAGCCGAACGGCTGCGTGGTGAGCGACCGCGTGACACCGTTTGGGCCGCCCACGTAGAAATGCCCCTGCGCGTCGGTCATCACCGTGGCTCCGGTCTCGGCAACGCGCAGCGTCACGCCGGGGATCGGATTCCCTGTGGTGCGATTGCGCACCACCCCGGAAAGCGATCCGGCCGTTGCTCCGTTGAACCGCACCACGTACAGCCCGGTCTGCCGGTCGCTGACGATCACCTTGCCGGAGGGGAAGATCCCGTAGGATTCCCACGCACCGTTGTAGCCGCCGGACTGGCCGGGATAGGTATCGTAGAAGGCCACCTCACGCGGATGCAACGGATCGATCATGTCGATCACCCGCACTCCCCCCGTGTACCATGCGGCCAGTACGTAGCGGCCGCGCACATGCACGTTGTGCACGATGTCGAGCGGGTTCGGCGTGTACTCCGCCACGAGCCGTATGTTCTCGAGATCCTGGATGTCCCACACCTTCATCGTCTTCGGCGTATAGCCGATCTCGTCGCTCGTCACCACGTAGCCGCCGTCGGAGGTGATCTCCGCGTTGTGCGTCCCGCTGTACGGATACGAGATCGTGGCAAGGTGCTTCGGATTGGCACGATCTCGCACATCCCAGATATCGCAGCCCTGGCCGTATATCGCCGCGCCGAGCAGCGTGTCGTTGCGCTCCCATGCATCATGGAAATAATACGGAGCCACCGCTCCCAGACGCACCGGATGCAGCGGGTCGGGCTCGAGATCGTAGATGATCGCGCCTCCGTTCGCCCCCGCATC
>CAZJYH010000741.1:0-2744 GCA_964549365.1 uncultured Alphaproteobacteria bacterium | reverse complement strand
ATATCAGGACAGAGGACTACATCATCGGGCAATACTCCCTGCAGTTGCACGCCTTCTACTGAGCTTCCCAAGGCGGCCTGCCGGGGCGTTGCGCGCGCAGCATGCTTATTCACTCCAATCACGAGACGAGACATATGCGTACATCATCGATCCGCACAATTGCATTGGCACTGCTGCTTGCGGTGGCCGCAACGCGAGCCGCCGATGCGCAGCGCCTGAGCGTGAGCGCATCCGGCAACAAGAAGGTGACGCTCACGAACAAGGTGGGCACCAACCAGTTCACGTGGAACAGCGATGCGCCGCTGGAGAAGATCACGGGCACCGCCGAGGGAGTTGTTGGGACGATCACGCTGGACCCGAAGAACCTCGCGACGCTGCGCGGAACGATCTCGGCGCAGGTGGCAACCATGAAGTCCGGCAACAGCATTCGCGACGGTCATCTCAAGGGGGCCGACTGGCTGAACGCGGCGCGGTATCCGACCATCACGTTCACGATCGCGTCGGTGAGCGGCGTCAAGACGGCCGGCAACACGGCCACCGGCAACGCGGCCGGCACCTTCACGATGCACGGCGTCAGCAAGCAGATGACCATCCCGTTCAAGCTCACGTACGTCGACGAGTCCGACAAGACCCGCGAGCGTGCTCCGGGCGACCTGGTGATGTTCTCGGGCGAGTTTTCCGTATCGTTGAAGGACTTCAACGTGACCGGCGCGAGGGGGCTTGTCGGCAGCAAGGTCGGCGAGACCATTCAGGTGAAGGCGCAGTTGTACGGCGCCACCGGACTCTAGGAGCGTGTCTGCAAAGCAGGAGCGCGCCCCGGTCGGTATCAATCACGACGTTTGCGTATGGCCTGTCGTTCCCGCTTACGCCCCGATAGGATCGGGATGCAGGCACAGGGATGACAATCCCGGTTCTTCACTGACAATTGGCTTTACAGACGCGCTCTAAGGCGAACCTCATGAAAACGAAACGAACGGTGGCGCTGATATGCGTCGTGCTGGCCGTCGGCGGCCTGGCCTACTGGTACTTCACCAGCGGGCACATGTTCACGCAGACCGAGCAGTTGGTCGAGGTGAAGGTGAAGGATGAGATAGTCGGCACCGAGACCACGAAGCAGGAGTGGCGACCGATCTTCCAACTCGGGCTGGAGTACACCGCCGCCGTGGTCGGCCCGCTGCTCCTGATCGCAGCCGGGCTCTTCTGGAGCGCGGCGCGTGATGCGAAACGCGCCGTGCGTTGATGCGCGATCGGCTGTCCGGTGTTCCCGACAAATATGATGCGCGTCCGTGGCACGAGTGCCGCGGGCGCGTTCTCATGTTGGGCACCGGGACTCCGCATATCACCGCGAACGAAACATGTGCCGATGCGGCCGGCCGGTCGAACGGGCGCGCCGGATAGAGCGGGGCCCGGCTCTGGATGTTTCCCAAAGCCGGGCCCGTATCATGCCAAGAAGGTTGTCGCGCAGGCTCTGAACGAGCGAGAGCGCCTCAGCCGTGTCCGACCATCGTGCGATAGGCGGCGGCATCCATCAACCCGTCGATCGCGCTCGGGTTCGCCACGCGGATCTTCACCATCCAGCCGTCGCCGTACGGGTCGCTGTTGATGAGCTCCGGCTTGTCGGCGATCAGCGGATTCACTTCGAGCAGCTCGCCCTCAACCGGCATGTATAGATCGGAGACGGTCTTCACCGCCTCGATGCTGCCGTAGGTACCATCCTGGCCGATCACGTCGCCGGGCGATGCCGTGACGTCGACGAACACGATGTCGCCGAGCTCAGACTGCGCGAAGTCGCTGATGCCGACGACGCCGACGTTCCCTTCCTCGAGGCGCACCCATTCGTGGCTCTTGGCGTACCTGATGTTGTCCGGAAAGTTCATGTTGGTTCTTTGATTAGAAGTCATGCGTGCTTCGTTCCGCCTTCTTCGTTCCCCTCTCCCGCATCCTCTCCTCGCTCATTCCAGTCTGTCGCGCCAATCCGTGGTGTCCACGAACCGGGTGTCGAACTTGCCCGAGAGGAACACTTCGTGCTCCATCATCATCTTGTGGAAGGGGATCGTGGTCTTCACCCCCTCGATCACGAACTCGTCGAGCGCGCGGCGCATCTTCGCGATCGCGCTCTGGCGCGTCTCGCCGAAGGTGATCAGCTTCGCCAGCAACGAGTCGTAGTTGGGGGGGACGGCATATCCCTGGTAGATGTGCGAATCGATGCGGACGCCGTGCCCGCCGGGGAAGTGGAGCGTGTTGATGCGTCCGGGGCTGGGGCGGAAGTCGTGATACGGGTCCTCGGCGTTGATGCGCACCTCGATGGCGTGCTTGCGCGGCGGGCCCTGCTTCAACGTGAGCGTCTCGCCTGCGGCCACCGCGATCTGCTCGCGGATCAGGTCGATCCCCATCGACTCCTCGGTGACGGGGTGCTCCACCTGGATGCGGGTGTTCATCTCCATGAAGTAGAAGTTCCGGTGCTTGTCCACCAGGAACTCCATGGTTCCCGCTCCCTCGTAGTTGACGTGCGCGCAGCCCGCGAGCGAGGCCTCGCCCATCTTCTCGCGAAGCTCAGGGGAGAGGATAGGGCTGGGGGATTCCTCGATCAGCTTCTGATGGCGGCGTTGAATGGAGCACTCGCGCTCGTTCAGATACGCGCGGTTGCCGTGCTTGTCGCACATCACCTGGATCTCCACGTGGCGCGGTTCCTCGATGAACTTCTCGAGATAGACGTTGCCGTCGCCGAAGGCCGCCAGCGCCTC
>CAZJYH010000740.1:1550-2746 GCA_964549365.1 uncultured Alphaproteobacteria bacterium | reverse complement strand
GGACCGTCGAGTCGTCGTCGGTGACAAACGCAAGTCGGGAGGCATCCGCGGAGAGAACAGGGTTGTAGATCTCGGTCTCGAGTTTCAACTCCCAGCGTTGCGGCTGAGCAGACACGGCAAGGCCGGCACCGAGGAAGAGCAACAGCAGTAGCGCGAATCGAATCATGGCAGATGTGAGTTCGTGATACGTTGGGGATGGAACGGAGCGTTGCGATCACCATGGACCACAACGATGAGGTACGTCAGTAGTTGGAGACATACTCCACGTAGAACGCGTGGCTCCATACGGAGAAGCGCTCGGGGCCGAGCCCGTCGTCGTAGTCGATCGACTCGACGTGGCTTGCCAGCGACCGTGTATACCGCAGCTTGATCAGCCCGATCGGACCACGGCGTTTGCCGAAGTTGATCTCGGCCAGCATCGATGGACGCGCAAAGCCGTAGGAGCCCATGCCCAGCACCGCGGTGTACTGATAGCCGAGGCCGACCGTTACGCCGATGGGAAATTTGCTCCCACGCCACGATGCATCCGTGCCGTACTTCCAGGTAGCGAAGGCCGGGATCTCGATGGTGTAACCGAAAGCCCCGTCGCCGAAAATGCCGCCGATCTCGAACTGCGGATTAAAGCCGATCGACATGTCGGAATCGAGCGCGATAACCGGGAAGTTGACGCCGATGATCGAGGTGATCCCGGTGGCTGTTTCACGACTGGACGGAACGTCCATGTTCAGGCTGTCGCGCTTCTTGAATTCGTATAGATGGATGCCCATCCCGTAATCCGGGCGCTCGAAATATTTCCAGAAACCCGATCGCTGAGCCTGGGTTGTCGACACGACAGCGAGCAGCAAAACGAGAACGAGGAGGCCACGTACGTGTAGCATGGTCAGTGTTTTTCCTGAGAAGTTTGGATCGTAGGGAGTAGCGGCGCGATGAATGCCGTTTGCATTCACTCGGAAAATACACGGCGCGCCGCTCAGTAGAACAGAACGGAAGTGCGCCGGTTGGTTTGTTGGAAAGGCAAATGTATGCGTCGGGCACGAGGCATACAACCACGAAACGCACGGACCCGGTGATATCCTCCGCTTGCACCGGAGCCCCCCTCCTTCACGACTCACGCCGGTCGCGGAGTCAACTCCGCCACAACCTTCAAGATGTTGTGCAGGCTTCAAGATGTTGTGCAGGCTTCAAGATGTTGTGCA
>CAZJYH010000740.1:0-1301 GCA_964549365.1 uncultured Alphaproteobacteria bacterium | reverse complement strand
TTGTGCCGGAGTTGACTCCGGCACCAGGCACTCCGCAAAAACGTTCGAGCAGTTGTGCCGGAGCCCCCTCCGGCGCCCTACACTCCGCAAAAACCTTCGAGATGTTGTGCCGGCTTCAAGATGTTGTGCCGGAGTTGACTCCGGCACCAGGCACTCCGCAAAAACGTTCGAGCAGTTGCACCGGAGTCCCCCCCGGCGCCCTATACTCCGCAAAAACCTTCGATCACCTCACCACGCGTACGCCTCGGGGGCCTGGTTCCCGGGCCCCGGCCAGATCTCATCCAGCCGCTTCAGCACATCCTCGCTCAGCACGATCTCCGCGGCGGCGACGTTCTGTTCCAACTGTTCCATGGTGCGCGGCCCGACGATCGGCGAGGTAACGTCGGGGTTGGCGAGCGTCCAGGCCAGCGCGACGTCGGCAGGTCGCTGATCGATGTCGCGGCAGAGCGCCTCGTATGCCTCCACCTGGGGGCGCAGCTTCTCGAGCGATGCCAGCAGTTGCGGACGCATCCGCCGCCCGCTCTCGGTGTTCGCCAGGATGCCGGAGAGCATACCGCCGCCGAGCGGGCTCCACGGAAGCAGGGCAAGGCCCATCGCCCGGCACGACGGTATCACCTCCAGCTCGATGTGGCGATTGCGCAGGCTGTAGATGCTCTGCTCGGAGACCAGGCCGAGGAAGTTGCGCGAGCGTGCCTCGTAGTTCGCCTGCACGATGTTCCAGGCGGCGAAGTTGCTGCTGCCGACGTAGATCACCTTCCCGTCGCGCACGAGACACTCCATCGCCTGCCAGATCTCCTCCCACGGCGTCGCGCGGTCGATGTGGTGCATCTGGTACAGGTCGATGTGGTCCGTCTTCAGGCGCCGCAGGCTCTCCTCACAGGCGCGACGGATGTGATACGCCGAGAGCTTCGACTCGTTCGGCCGCTCGCCCATGCGGCCGTAGACCTTGGTGGCCAGCACGATCTTCTCGCGCCGTCCCTCCCCCTGCGCAAGCCACCGGCCCACGATCTCCTCGGTCGCGCCCAGGCCGGCTTCCTGCCCGTACACGTTGGCCGTGTCGAAGAAGTTCACGCCGAGTTCCAGCGCACGATCCATGATCGCGTGGCTCTCCGGCTCCGGCGTGTACGGCCCGAAGTTCATCGTTCCCAGGCAGATGCGGCTGACGCGCAAGCCGGTACGTCCGAGTTGTGTGTATTCCATGGAAGATTATGGGTTCAAGGTTATGGGTTATGGGTTATGGGTTATGGGTTATGGGTGTGTCGTCCCGGAAAACGTTGACAGGTATCAACGGAGTACGGTGG
>CAZJYH010000739.1:0-2749 GCA_964549365.1 uncultured Alphaproteobacteria bacterium | reverse complement strand
TCGGCCCCGGCCGACGGACCTCCGATGCGCAGCACCGCGTCGCAGCGTTCGGCAAGCGCCAGCGATAGCGGCATCATGATGTCATCGTAGGCCTCCTCCCCGGCCGCGGCAATGACCGGCAGGGCCATGTTCACGCCGATGATCGGCACATGGCCGCGCAGGAACACCCCGTGCGCCGCCTCGTTCATCGCGCGCAGGTTCGCCTCGCGCTCCGCTTCGGTAGTCGCGCCGCTCCGATACGGCCCGGCGATCATGATCCACATGCGTTCGCTCCCGGTATGGTGTTCCCATGATGTTGATATGTCGCGTTGTGCCTGGGCGGATACACAACGGGCGCCCCCGTGCCCGCGCCGGAAGCGCCCGTCGAGCTGATTGCCCCGTGCCTCAGCGCGGGATGCTCTTGAGATAACCGTTGCCGGCGAGCATCTGCCCGATGCCGACATACGCCTCGCCGAGCGGCGGCGCCCAGGTAGCGAGCCCGTCCACATAACGATTGAACATGCAGAAGGCGGAGGCGATCAGCACCGTGTCGTGCAGCGCCTTGTCGTCGGCACCCGCGGCGCGGGCGCGGTCGACATCCGCCGCGGTCACCGTGCGTCCGTCGACGCGCACCTTGTCGGCGATCGCCAGCAGCGCGTGCATCTTTTCGCCCACGGGGGCAGAGGCGGCATCGGCCAGC
Organism: uncultured Alphaproteobacteria bacterium; assembly: GCA_964549365.1. Lineage (GTDB taxonomy): Bacteria > Bacteroidota > Ignavibacteria > OLB7 > OLB7 > JAFDZV01. The sequence continues at coordinate 2,070 of CAZJYH010000739.1, read as the reverse complement.
ACCGCATCCATCTTCGGCGCCTCGTCGCCGAGCAGCGCGCGCGCGGCGGCGGCGTGCGCATTGGTGCAGAAGAAGCATTCGTTACCGGAGGAGACACGCGCGGCGATCATCTCGCGCTCGCTCGGCGTAAGCGACGACGGCCCGCGCAGCAGCGCCTCGGCGAGTCCGTTGAGGTGGATCTCGGTCTCCGGATAGGCGATCATCGGGCCGACGATGCCGGGCGCACCTTCGGGAAGGGTGATATGTGGCATGGGAAGTTCCTTTGGGATTATCTCGATAGTGCAGGGGACGTGCGAAGCTAGCGCCTATCCCGCACGAGGGCAAGCCCCATGCACGGACGTTCTCCGGAGACAGGCCGCCCCGGCCGAAACCGGGCGCCACACGCGTCCCTTCATCTGATCACCTCGGCTATTACGCCACGAGGATCGGCACACAGGCGGTCGGCACACCATCCACCTCAACGATGCAATAGTACCGTCCCGCCGGCATCATCGCGAGCGGCAGCATGATGTGATGCCGGAGCGACGCGGCATCCGATCCGAAGCGCGGCAGCACCTCGCGCCCGAGCGCGTCGTACAGGCGCAGCACCACCGGGATCGCGCACGAGGTCTCCACCACGATCTCGTCGTTCGCGAGGTATGCGGCCGACACGGCGGCTGAACCCGCGCGGCCCGCCGTGCGCTTCGCGATCGGCGCCCCCAGCACAAGCAACGCGTCCTCCGAGTTGTTCGAGAAGAGCCCCTGCGCATCCTTCGCGCGCAGACGGTAGCGATACGTCTCGCTCTCCTGCGGCAGATCCGCCGGCACCGAAACGGAGTGGTCCTCATAGGTTCCGTCCTCGGCGGTCGTGCTCTCGATCAGCGTCCACGCCGCGTTCGCCCCCGGATCGCGCCGCCACACCTCGTACAGCCCGCCGGCCTTCACGTCCGGTTCCGTGCTCGGCTCCCACGTCAGCGCCGGATGGCGGTTCCCAGCCGCATCCGCCGCGCCGAGCGCGGCGTGCAGGTCCTGCGGGCGTGAAGGGGGAGCGTCCTCGAGGTGCTCGGTGTGGAACTTCACGCGCACCGTACCGTCGCTGTTGTTCGCCAACACCTCCATGCCGCCGACCGGAAGGGCCGGGCTCTCGCTGAACCCCGTCGACGGGTTGCTCCAGGGCGTGAAGACGTTCGCCTCGTCCGGTTGCCAACTGTCGTGGGCGTCGCCGTCCGCCCGGGAGTTCGTCGCCAGCCACGCCGGCCCGCCGGTGGCCTCGTCGCGCCAGACCCAGATCTGTTGGAATAACCGTTGCCCGCCGACGATGTACTCCTGCGCGCGGCGGTCGGTGCGGCCGCTGTCACGGTCGACCGCGCCGCGCTTGAAGATCCGCGCCGTCACCGCGGGGTTGAACGGGTTCGGCATCGTGCCGGTGCTGGCCCACTTCCAGCGGCCGTCGGCGTTGACTACGCGGAAGAGCAGCTTGTCGTTCTCGACGATGTAGAGCCCCTTCTGCCCCGGCACGCCGAAGGAGGGCATGTTCAGCTTGTCGACCACATCGTAGGTGAAGACCCCGTCCTCGGCCACCTTGATGTACGGCGAGGGGAGGCGCTGGTGGTTCTCGAAGAAGTATTCATAGGACCCGGTGAGCGGAACGCCGGCGTTCGTGGCGGCCATGCGGTAGGCGATGCCGGTGGTGGCGAAATCCGGAATGTCGGCGGTGAGGCCGTTCGTGGCCTCGCGGAAGGTGATCCACCCGAGCTGCTCGCGCTCCCAGGCGTTCATGCAGAGCGACACGTTGACATGGGGGGAGCCCAGAACGCTCCACAGGCCTCCGTTGTCGTCGTTGTACCGCTCGAAGGCGCCGAGCAGGTAGTGGCCGATCTCATGAAATGGGGTCCACATATTGGGATAACCCAACCCTCTCTGACAGGTGACGCCGCATCCAAGCTGACTCGCCTTCACTTTCAGGCGTCCGCCGGCGATGGTGTAGTCCTGCGCTGCGCGCTGGCCGGTCAGCGCCGGGAAGCCTTCACCAGGCCAGCCCTCAGCGGGTTCGTCCCTATGGTCTCGATAACAGACGATCAGCAGATCGAC
>CAZJYH010000738.1:0-2752 GCA_964549365.1 uncultured Alphaproteobacteria bacterium | reverse complement strand
TTCGTGGAGATGTTCGTGGGCGTGGGCGCCTCGCGCGTTCGTGACCTGTTCGAGCAGGCGAAGAAGATCGCCCCGGCGATCATCTTCATCGACGAGATCGACGCGGTCGGCCGCCAGCGCGGCGCCGGCCTGGGCGGCGGCCATGACGAGCGCGAGCAGACGCTGAACGCGCTGCTGGTGGAGATGGACGGCTTCGAGCAGAACACCGGCGTGATCATCATCGCCGCCACCAACCGTCCCGACGTGCTCGATCCCGCGCTGCTGCGTCCCGGGCGCTTCGATCGTCAGATCGTTGTCGATCGCCCCGACCGCCGCGGCCGTGAGGGCATCCTGAAGGTGCACACGCGCAACATGCCGCTGGCCGAGAACGTGGATCTCGAGACGATCGCGAAGGCGACGCCCGGATTCTCCGGCGCCGATCTGGCGAACCTCTGCAACGAGGCGGCCATCTACGCCGCGCGTCGCAACGGCGACCGCGTGACGATGTACGATTTCGAGATGGCGAAGGACAAGCTGATGCTCGGCCTCGAGCGCCGCACGATGGTGATGTCCGACGAGGAGAGGAAGATGACGGCCTACCACGAGGTCGGTCATGTGCTGGTGGGGTACTTCGCTCCGCACGGCGATCCGATTCACAAGGTGACGATCATCCCGCGCGGTAGGGCGCTGGGCGTGACGGCCTTCCTGCCGAACGACGACATGCACTCGCGTTCGCGCGAGTGGTTCGAGGCCCGCATCGCGATGGCGATGGGCGGGCGCGCCGCCGAGCTGCTGATCTTCGGCAACTACACGTCGGGGGCGCAGGGAGATATCAAGACGTCCACCCAGATGGCGCGGCAGATGGTCTGCGAGTTCGGGATGTCCGAGACGCTCGGCCCGGTGAACTACTCGTCGGGCGACGGCGAGGTGTTCCTCGGTCGCGACTTCGCCACGCATCGCGATATCAGCGAGGCGACCTCCGAGATGATCGACAAGGAGGTGCGCCGCATCATCGACGACGGAATGCGCCGCGCCCAGGAAGTGCTCCGCGAGCATATCGACATCCTGCATCGCATGGCCGGCCTGCTGATCGAACGCGAGACGCTGGACTCCGATGAGATCGACGCGGTGATCAAGGGGGAGGAGCTCCCGCCGGTGGAGGTGAAGAAGATGCTCCAGGCGCGCATGGCCGCCGGGCAGACCGTGAGCGACAAGCCGGCGCCGACCGTCTCGGTGAAGCACGAACCCGAGAGCCCGGCGACGCCTCGCGACGTGGGCGCCGACTCCGGCACGATCTGACGCACCGCGATGTTCGCCGGCGCGTGGCCGCGACATCAATCAACACGGCGGCGCATCCTCCCGAGAAGCGGAGGGTGCGCCGCGCTCGTTTGGTCCGGTCCGGAAGGCCCGTGCGTGCGCGCGTGTGCGCGGGAAACGTTATGTTAGGGCCCTCCCGTTGTCCTCATCAGGCGCGGCGCCACGCGCGCGGCATGCGTTGCACAGGCCGGCTCCTCGGCGCACAAGCATGCCGCCGACGGCAGTGCCGGGCCGGCGCTCTCCGATGCAGGGTCCCCTGGGGAGATCGCGCACATCAGCTTCGTTTCTCTGTTCGACACGTGTACATGTCCCATCGACAACAATCTTCTCCGCCGGCCGCATCCGGAGCGCAGATCTCAATGCGGAGCGAGATACAGCGGAAGATGATCCATCTCAGTTCCATCTCGATCCCGATCACCTACATATGGGTGGACCGGGTTCCGATGTTGTGGGTGTTCGTTTCGTTGTCGGTGGTGGGCCTCGTGGTGGAGTACATGCGCATACGTGTTCCTGCAGTGCGCTCGTTCATCAACGGATTGTTCGGCTCGATGCTCCGCACGCACGAGCAGACCTCTGGACGTGCGCGCATCAGCGGCGCCACCTACGTTATCATGTCCGCCGCCCTCTGCATCTTCATCTTTCCGCGCGTGATCACGATCGCCGGCTTCGCCGTGCTGATCATCAGCGACACCGCCGGTGCGCTGTTCGGCCGCCGCTTCGGTCGCCACCGGTTCTTCGAGAAGAGCATGGAGGGATCGGCCGCCTTTTTCGTGACGGCGATGATGGTGGTGTTCGCGGTGGCGTTCATCTTCAAGGCGCCCGCCGTGTTCGTTGCCGTCGGCGCGCTCGCCGCCTGCGTGGCAACGGTGGTCGAGGCGATGAGCAACGGGTCGAGCATCGACGACAACCTGACGATCCCGATCTCCTTCGGTCTGGTCATGTGGGGCGTGTTGGCGCTCGTCGGCGGGGCGGACGTCACGACCCTGCTCGCCCGATAACGGAACATCGAAAGAACCTGGGGCTCTGCGAGCGCAGCGAAGCAGTCTCACCGGCTTGCACTGCAAACCCGGCGAGATCGCCACGTCGTCGCTTCGCTCCTCCTCGCGAAGACCCTGGTTATTCCTTGCCCGGGAACAGCGCACGCGTGCGCCATTTGTCGCGCGAAGACGACAGGTGTAATCGGAGCACCGGCGGTACGTATTTCAACAGGCCGTTATCGTTTCCCCGGGCACAACGCCGAGCCCGCGGCGCACGCGGCGGTCGACATCGTTGACACGATCGACAAGCTCCCATCCACATGTTCGCAACTGACGTCGCAACGGCCGGTTATCACGCGCGCCATGCCGGGGCGCATACCTCGATGCTCGGGCGCACCGGCCTGACGGTCTCCGCCGCCGGTTTCGGGTGCTACCGCGTCGCCGACGGCGTGCCGGCGCACCATGCGGCCCTTCGATCG
>CAZJYH010000737.1:0-2753 GCA_964549365.1 uncultured Alphaproteobacteria bacterium | reverse complement strand
AAGCAGTTCGCGCATCCGGTCCTTCGCGCGGAACAACCGCGACTTCACCGTCCCCGTGGAAATGCCGAGCGATTCGGCAACCTCCTCCACCGACGCCTCCTCCACGATGCGCAGCACAAGCACGGTGCGGAACTCCTCCGGCAACTGCTGCAGCGCGCGCAACACGTCGCTCTTGCGTTCCTCGACGATCACCCCGCGATCGGTGCGCGCGCCGCTGTCGAATCGTTCGTCCGGCGTGCGATCGTCCGCCCCGTTCGCGTCGTAGCTGTAGAACATCGAGCCGCGCCGCTTCCGCCTCTTCGACTCACGATAACAATGCCGCAGTGCGATCCGGGTCAGATACGTGGCGAACTGCGAGTCGCCGCGAAAGGAGCCGAGCGACCGGAACACGAGCAGGAAGATATCCTGAGCGATGTCCGCAAGATCATCGCGCGAGAGGTCGCCGATCACGCTTCGTATCGTGACCGTAACCCTTCGCTGGTAGCGCCGCACCAATTCGGCGAACGCCGCCTGGTCTCCCGCAAGGGAGGCCTTGATCAGATCTTCGTCGCTTAACTGCGTCATGCGTCTGTGAACTTCGGGAGCGTACGAGGGCTTAGTGTCCCGCGCACGCGATTCGGTTCCCGGAATGCCGCACATTTCGATATGTTGCGCCGGCATGGAGACCGATCCCCCCCTCATGCCGTTGCGATGGCGCCGCAAGGCCGTTCGGCGAGTCCGCTAAAGTATCACATTCAGTCGTTGTGAGGATGATCACACAGATCGCAACCAGCCTGCTCGTCTGGTTCATGCCCTATGTCATCTCGGCGCAGCCGCAGCTCGACCGACCATTCAACATGATCGTGATCGGCGACGCAGGCGAGCCCGGCGCCGATCTGGACGGCAACGCCCGCGGGATGGCACAGCTCGCCCGCGATGCCGATCACCGGGGCGAACCGGTCGGCCTGCTTCTGTTCCTCGGCGACAATTTCTACCCGAACGGCCTGAACCACGAGAGCCCCACGAAGAGGGCCGGGCTGATCCGCGCCGTGCTCGGGCCGCACGCCGAGCTGATGCGGCGTCTCGGCCCGAAAAACGTTCAGGCGATCCCCGGCAACCACGACTATTACTGCCGGACGCTGATGAAGATCCCGTACGGCACCTGCGACGCGGGGAACCGATACGAGCAGGCGATCGCCGAATGGCAATATCACCCGCACTACCCTGCGTACGTCCGTTACGCAACCCACAACGGCTCGCAGGACTCGGTGGACGTGCTCATGTTCGATTCCGCGCTGCTGCTGACGCAGGAGCGTTCGCGCTGGCGCCCCGTGTTGGACAGCCTCGAGCGGATGCTCCGCGCCTCGGCCGCGGCGCCCGGAGTGCGCTGGCGCCTGCTGGCCGCCCACCATTCACCGTACAGCGTCGGCGAACACGGCGGCTACCGCCTGTGGCTGCGCGACGAGCACCGCGTGGGGTATATCGGCAACTGTTACGAGGAGAAGCAGGATCCGACGAAGTACGTGGAGGAATTGATATCCGATCAGGACAACTGCACCCGGCAGTACCGGGCCTACTCCGACTCGCTCATGCGACTGGTGGAGCGGAGCGGCGCGAAGGTGCAGGCGATGCTGGCCGGGCACGACCACAGCCTGCAGATCCTGAACTATCCGGAACGCAACGGCGCGAACTCCCCGAAGGTGTTCCTCATCACCGGCGCGGGCTCGAAGCGCTCGCGCGTGAAATCACCGAACCCACCGCGAGAGTACACGCCCCCGCAGAACGATGATCGGCACAAGGGGCAGAGCGCCGCCGGCTTCACGCACATCACGTTTCGCGACGGCGCGATGGTGATCCAATACTATGATTCCCAGACCGGAAAGGCGCTCGACATGGGGGGCGCGCAGACGTTCGTGGTGAATGTGGACGGAAAGATGACGGCGCGGTGAGATCGCGGGACGCGGGGAACAGCAAACAATCCTGGGGCTCTGCGAGCGCAGCGAAGCAGCCTCACCGTCTCGCGTTGCAAACCAAGTGAGATCGCCACGGCCTCGCTGCGCTCGGCCTCGCGATGACATCCCAGGTAGTTCAGCAGCCTATTGCCACGCCGCATCGATTCAATCAGCCGGCGCGATGCAGCTCGTGCAGGAGGATCCCGGCGGCCACGGCGGCGTTCAACGATTCACCGTTGCCGCTCCCGGCGATCGCCACCGTACGCGCGAACGCAAGGATCTCCTGCGCCACGCCGTGCGCCTCGCTGCCGACCACGTAGACGGCACGACGCGGCAGCTCCGTGCGCCCCAACAGCTCGGCACCCGCGGCGTCCAGCGCGATCACCGGCGCCCCAAGGCCCGCAAGCTCCGCCGCCGTTACCTCCATCGAGAAACGCATCCGGAAGATCGCCCCCATCGTGGCGCGCACCCCCTTGGGGTTGTACGGGTCCGCCGTCTCCGGTGAAAGCAGCACGTGGCGCACGCCGAACCAGTCCGCCGTGCGGAGGATCGTCCCCACGTTTCCCGGGTCGGCGAGTCGATCCAGATAGAGCGTCGGCAGGCAGGTGAGCGCTTCGCCGGCCGGGGTCGCCGGCGGGAGTTCCACCACGGCGGCCACGCCCTGCGCGTGCTCGGTGGCGAAGAGATCGGCGCCTCCCCCTTCGATCTCGCACACCTCGCTCTCCGGGAAGAGCTCCGCCAGCCGGTCCGCCCGATCGGTCCGTGCAACGAGGAACCGCGGCCGAACGCCGGATGCCGCAAGCTCCGCCACAAGGCGCTCCC
>CAZJYH010000736.1:0-2755 GCA_964549365.1 uncultured Alphaproteobacteria bacterium | reverse complement strand
CGGGCCCCTGGTGCTGCTGGCGCGCACGTTGAACGGCTACGCGAACCTGTGCAGGATTCTCTCGGCGGCGCACGCGGCATCGCGCGAACGCCCGGCCGTCGGGCTCGACGTGGTGGCCGCGCACGCCGGCGACCTGATCTGCCTGAGCGGCGGGCGCGATGGGCTGCTGCACCGGCTCATGAGCGATCGCCGCGAGCGGGAGGCGACGGCGTGGCTTGCGCGTCTGCGCGACGCGTTCGGCGAGCGGCTGCACGTGGAGCTCGCCCACTACTCCCGCCCCCACGACGGCGCGCTCATCGAACGGCTGCACGGGCTTGCGCTCCGGATGGGCATCGCCCCGGTGGCGACCGGCGACGTGCGGTATGCGCGGCGCGAGGACTACCCGCGCTACGATCTGGCGACCTGCACGCGGCTCGGCATCACGGTGCACGACAGGCATCCGGAGCGCCCGGTGAACGGGGCGTCGTACCTGAGGAGCGAGGCGGCGATGCGCCGCATCATCCCGTTCCCCGACGCGGTCGAGCGCTCCGGGGCGATCGCCGCCGAATGTTCGGTGGATCTCCTCCCCGAGATCATCACCACGCCGGGGGCGGTGATCCCCCCGGGGAGCACCGCGCGGGAGTACCTGATGGAGCGCTGTTCGGCCGCGCTCTTCGAGCGCTATCCGGCGGCGAAGCAGGAGACCGCGATGGCACAGCTTCGCAGGGAGATCGCCGTGGTCTCGCGTCTGAGTCTGGAGGAGTTCTTTCTCGTGGTGAGCGAGGTGACGGCCGAGGCACGGCGGCGCGGCATTCGTTGCGCCGGGCGCGGCTCGGCCGCGAACTCGATCATCGCGTACCTGCTGCGCATCACCGGCGTCGATCCGCTGGAGCATCATCTGCTGTTCGAGCGATTCCTGCACGGCGGACGCAAGAGCATCCCGGACATCGACGTGGACTTCGACTCCGAGCGGCGCGAGGAGATCATCGCCTGGATGGAGGAGCGGTTCGGACACGAGCAGACGGCGATGACCGCCACGGTGATCACCTACGGGCTGCGCATGGCCGTGCGCGACGTCGCGAAGGCGCTCGGCTGGCCGCGCGAGGCGATCGACGCGATGGCGCGCCTGCTGCCGCACGGCGATCCGTGCGACGTGACGGCGCATCGGGAGGCCATCGCCGAGGCCCTCGGCGACTCGCCCCTCGTCGACGTGCTCGTTCTCATGACGGCCGGGCTGCAGGGGTGCCCGCGCCATCTCGGGCTGCACTCCGGCGGGATGATCCTCTCGCGCAGGCCGCTGGAGAACTTCACGCCCCTGCAGCGATCGGCCAACGGCGTCATGATGGTGCAGTTCGACAAGAACGACGTGGAGCGGCTCGGGCTGGTGAAGCTCGACGTGCTGGGCCTGCGGATGCTGGCGACGTTGAGCGAGACGCTCGAACTCGTGGGACGGCACATGGACGAGCGCATCGAACTGGACGATCTCCCGCTCGACGACTCCGCGACGTTCGATCTCATCCGTTCCGGGCGGACGCTCGGAACGTTCCAGATCGAGAGTCAGGGGCAGATGCACCTGCTTGCGCTCAACCAGCCGGAGACGTTCAACGATCTGATCGCGGAGGTTGCGATGTTCCGTCCGGGGCCGGTGCAGAGCGGGATGGTCAAGCCGTTCGTTGCACGCCGGCGCGGTGCGGCGCCGGTGGCGTACGATCATCCGGACCTGGAGCCGATCCTGCGCGACACGTACGGCGTGCTCCTGTTTCAGGAGCAGGTGCTGGAGGTGGCGCATCTGTTCGCGGGGATGCCGATGGACGAGGCCGACAGTTTTCGCTCGTTGATGTCGAAGCTCCGGAGCGCATCGCAGATGGAGGAGATGCGCGGGCGGTTCGTCGGCGGCGCGGTGCGGCGCGGCGTGCCGGAGCCGACGGCGCAGGAGGTTTTCAACAAGGTGTCGCATTTCGTGGGCTACGGATTCTGCCGCTCGCATGCGGCCGCGTTCGCGAAGACGGTTTATCAGTCCTGCTGGCTGAAGCGGCATCATCCGGCGGCGTACATGGCGGCGGTGATGCAGCATCGCCCGGGCATGTACTCGCTCAACACGCTGGAGGAGGAGGCGAAGCGCTTCGGCGTGCCGGTGCTGCTGCCGGAGATCAACCGCTCGGGCGTGCGCTACGAGCTGGAGCAAACGGCCGACGGTGCGTGGGCGATCCGCAAGCCGCTGGCCGCCATCACGACGCTCTCGGCGGACGACGCCCGCGCGATCGCGATGGAGCGGTTGAACGGCCCCTACACGAGCGTGGAGGATTGTTATGCGCGCGTGCCGCTCGGGCGCGACACGTGGGAGCACCTGGCGCGCTCCGGCGCGTTCGACGCCCTGGCCGGCTCCTCGCGCCGTGCGCTCTGGGAGGTCGGCGTGTTGGCGCGGCGGCTCGGCGCCTCAGGGCAGCGCCGCGCGCCGATGCTCTTCGATCTGCCGGCGATCGAGGAGGCGGACATCCCGGCGCTGCCGGAGCTGCGCGCGCAGGAGCGGCTGGCGTGGGACTACCTTGCGCACGGCGCCGCGCGCGCGCATCCGATGACGCTCGTGCGGCGGGCGCTCACGATGCTGGAGATCCGGTCGATCGGAACCTATCGGGCGTTCGGCGGCATGGTGCCGGAGCCGGGCGCGCGGCCGGATGCGGCGCCGGGCACGGCACCGCGCCCCCCCATCGTGACGATCGCCGGCGTCTCGATCCTGAAGCAGCGCCCCCCGACCGCGAACGGCGTGCTGTTCCTG
>CAZJYH010000735.1:829-2757 GCA_964549365.1 uncultured Alphaproteobacteria bacterium | reverse complement strand
CAACCGCGCCGATTCGCCGCTGCACATCGGGGTACGCTATCTGGATGAGGATCTCACCTCGGGCGGCACCGTGACGGTGGTGTCGCAGCCGGGACTGGCCGTGCGGCTTGGGCTTGCCCCCGCGCAGCCCCCCACGGCGGCGACCGTGCTTGCCGGTGCGGTTATCGCGCCGGACGCAGCAAGCGCGGACGGCGCAACGGGCGCGGAGGAGCGTGCGCAAGGGAGCGGCACGGCGACCGCCGAACCGGCCTTCACCGCCCCGGCGTTCACCAAGCCGGCCGAGCAGGCGGTGGCGCAGGCGGCCTACGAGGTGATCCGCGAGATGCAGACCGATACGCGGACCGTGCCGACCACCGCGCACCTGGCGCACGCCGATGTGCGGGCGGAGATCGCGCGGCGCGTTGAGGAGCGGCTGCGGCCGGAGCAGATGGAGATCGCGGGGCTTGCCGAGGGGCCGGATGTGCCGGCCATCAGCGCGTTGGTGGCCGCGATGGTGGAGCAGGAGACGATCGGCATCCCGCGCATCGTGGTGCAGCCGGCCGGCGAGATCCGCTCCGGCTTTCATCCATTCACGTTGGATCTCGCCCCGCTGCGCTTCCCGCCCGTTGCCGACGAGCTGTGGATCCATACGCTGCGCACCAATCAGGGGGAACTGTTCACCCTGGGACGCGGCGGCATCGAGGAGGGACGGCCGGAGGATTACGTGGTGGCGGGTCTGGTGGACTTCGACGACATCTCCTACGACGCCCACGCCGATCTGCTGTACGAGCTGGCGGCACAGACCGTGGCGCACTTCCGTGCATACCTGACCGAGGAGGAGACGCGCAAGGTGCTCCGCTGCCACCAGCGGCAGATCGCGGAGTTCGTGCACGCGCAGATGGAGAAGCACTATTGGGAGCAGGCCGCCGGCTGGGACGTGACCGTGACGCGGGGCTTCACGGAACTGAAGGAGAGCGCCTACACAAAGGGGGTGGCCGAGCCGATCGCCCCGTACAACGTCTCCCCGGCCGATAAGAGCAACATGATGCGGTATTTGTTCGGCGGGTTCCGGCGCTGCCTGTATCCGGTGGAGAAGTTCGCCTCAGAGGCGGAGCGGCGCATGGCCGCGATTCTGGAGCGCGACGCGCTGAAGTGGTTCAAGCCGGCGAAGGGGCAGTTCCAGATCTACTATCGGAGCGGCCCGAACCACCTGGAGTACCAGCCGGACTTCGTGGCCGAGACCGCGGAGGCCATCTACCTGCTGGAGCCGAAGGCCGCCAATCAGATGGAGGCGCCGGACGTGACCGCCAAGAAGGAGGCGGCCGCCGAGTGGTGCCGCCACGCCACCGCCCACAACGCCGGGCATGGCGGCAAGCCGTGGCGGTACGCCCTGATCCCGCACGACGCCATCGCCGAGAACATGACGCTGGGGTATCTGGCCGAGCGGTATGGGGTGAGTTGAGGGGGCGCGAACTCCTCACTCATCACCCGTATAGAGCCGGCGCACCTCGGCACTATCGAGCGCGCGATTGTAGATCCTGACGTTGTCGATATTGCCGTTCGCGTACTCTACAAGTCCAATGGGACTGAAGCCGATAAACAGAGGGTTACCGGCCGTGTTCTGCAATGATCGGGACTCTCTTGCCTCGTACTGCCTGACACCGTCGACGTACATGCACAGCAAGCCTCCACGTTCGTATGTAACGGCAACCTGATACCAACGGTTCAAGGTCCATTGAAAGGGGCAACTCACGAACTGACTCCCCAAGAACCGATCCCGATTGAGTAGCACGATCATCGACTGGCGGTGCAGAATAAGCTCCCATCCGTCGTACATACGCCCGCTTGATTCCATCGCTGTCTGATTCTTGCACACGACTGGAAAGAAGTCAGGTTGCGACGCCTCGCCGCCCCAGACTTCGTAGACCACGTCCATCACGTCGATGATC
>CAZJYH010000735.1:0-819 GCA_964549365.1 uncultured Alphaproteobacteria bacterium | reverse complement strand
GCCCCAGCGTGAGATCTTTACCCAGGCCGCAATGGTCATTTGCCCAGTACTTTCAATTGCATCAAAGTCTGTGTCATTCTCAACAGAGAGGTAACTGCACTTGCCGTCGAAGCCGACCGCACGATTTCGACATCCGAATCTGTCAGTATCCGAGAACGTGTTATGAGTATCGGCATCATGCCGGCGCCCGCTTTCATCGTTTGCATTGCCATTGAACGGATAGAAAGCAATTAGATCCTTCATCAATGGATGTGAAGTACCAGGAATTCCGGCGCTCGAAAAGCAACGCATATAGGGATTCGATCCGCCGACAACGTAAATCCGATTGCCCAGCACGGCGAACGATTGCTCGGCGAACGACTCCGAACTTTCATATCCGTTCCACGTGCCGCCGCGAAGCACCTCGATCTGATGGTGAAAGCCTCCTGGCCCACCTCCAATGACGTAGAGGTCATCGCCAAGGCAGGCACAGGCCATATCGACTCTTCCATCGTGCAGCGATGCACCTCGTTGCCATTGCTCCTTGGCCTTGGCAGATGGATCGAAGATCCAGACATCAGCAAAGTACTCACATTCCTTGGGCAATGATTTATCCGTTGCAGCGTACGCTCCTCCGATCATATAGATGCGCGAACCATTCGACACGCAACGATATCCCGTACGTTGTGTTGGCCGCTCAATCGACTGTCCATGCACCGGCAGGGCACACACCTCTCGCCAGGGATCGACCGCCGTTGGGCAGAATCGCCAAACCTTGTCGCAATATTCAAATGTGCCTGATGCATTCTTGATGCCACCGAATATGTAAATGCTGTCGCC
>CAZJYH010000734.1:1031-2758 GCA_964549365.1 uncultured Alphaproteobacteria bacterium | reverse complement strand
GGGATAGTGAGCGTGACGGCCGCGAACGGAACGGTCGCTGACGGGAGCCTCCGGACTCTCGGACACGACACGCAAGTATACCCCGAGGTTACAGAATTGCCGAATCTGTCGGCGCCTGTTCTGGGCCGCCCGACGGCGCGCGCCGGACCGCGGCCGGGAAACGGCACGGGGCGCCCTCCGCCTTGAGAACGCCCCGTGCCCGTCACCGAGGTCCGAAGCCGTATCGGACCGCGAAGTCGATCAGTCGCTCACGATCACACGCCGCGTGATCGTCCGATCACCGATCGCGATCCGTACCGTGTAGGCACCGCTCGCCCAGCCGGCCGTGCTCAGCTCCAGCTTCGTCTCGCCGGCGTGCCCCGCCTTCGTCGTCTGGTACACCGTGTGCCCGGCGGCATCGCTCACGTTCACGTCGGCCGGCGCCGCGCTCGCGATGGTATATGCCACCGTGAAGGTCGCGCCGCGCTTCACCGGGTTCGGGATCGCGCTCGCGGCGATCCCCTGCCCGTTGGTGCCGTTCACTCCGGCCGCATCGCCGGCATCAACGCCGCGGTGCATCGCCTCGTAGGTGGTGTCCATGCCGAGGGCATCGTTCGTGCCGCCGTTCACCGTGTTGTCCGGATCGTACCCCGGCCGTCCCTCACGCACGTTGAAGTTCAGCCCAGGGCAGAAGTTCGGCAGGAAGTTCTGGGGCGTCACCGTCGGCGTCAACCGATCGAGCAGCATGCCCCAGAGCGTCTGGCAGTTCGGCATGGCCGTCGGCGTCAGGGTGATCGATGTGACGGTCGGCGTAACCTGCACATCGCATCCGGGGGTGTTGATCAGGCCGAGCTGCGTGGTCCGGGTGATGTCGAGCTGCTGCCCCTGGGCGTTGGTGGCACGAACGCCGGTGGCGATCACCGAGTAGGCATCGGGCCCGGGGACCGGCGTGGCGATATCCACCGCCCAGCCGTTGTCGGAGAGGTTACCGCCGTGCACGCGGTAGTAGTCGATCGGAAGTCCGAGCATCGCCAGATTGTTCTGCACGTGGGAGATGTAGAACTCGTAGTTCCGTCCGGCGATCGCGTTGAACGAGAGTCCCGCATGCACGAACGCGAAGTTGTCGGCTGCGGGTGCCTCGAAGACGCCCATCGCCTCGGTCCAGCCGGCGCCCGGAACGCGATACGTGTTCCCGGCGATCCACCCCATCGTATTGTAGTCCACCAGGCCGAGCATGCTCAGCGAGAGCCCGGTGTTGCCGGCAACGATCACGCGGCCGGCGTTCGGCCCGAGCGCGGAGCATGCCTTGACGGCCCGGACACCCTCGTTCGAGTTGTTCGGGCTGTTGTAGTGGCGGGCGAACACCTCGTTGCCGAGGCTGTTCAGTTCGACGAGCAGGACGTCGGCGTCGGCCCCGTTCGCGAACGTGTAGCCGCCGGCCATCATCGAACCGCCGGGGAGCGCGCCCACCGTCCAGAAGCAATCGTTCGAGAGCGCACCGCCGTCGTAGGCCGTGCCCCAGCGCCAGTCGCCGGTCGGCCCGATCTTGAACGCGATCGCGTCGGTATCGTTGGCATGGTTGCTGCTCGAACGGCCGCAGATCACGTAGCCGTTCGCGACCGGCTCGATGTGGTACGCCTCGTCCATGAAGTTGCCGGACGGCGTGTTGCCGGAGTAGTCGTTCGACCAGAGCACGGCGCCGGTCGTGAGGTCCAGCACCACCTCGTAGGCGCGTGATTCGATGACGG
>CAZJYH010000734.1:0-1021 GCA_964549365.1 uncultured Alphaproteobacteria bacterium | reverse complement strand
GAAGAAGAATCCGGTGATCACGATGGTGCCGGTGGCCGTCTCGACGAAGTCCTTCCCGAAGTCGTTTCCGTTCGTGATGTCGATCGTGAATTGCGGGCCGACGGGGAGGCCCGCCGCGTTCGTCATCACAACGTAGATATCCGTCTGTGCCGGGTTGTTGAACTGCGGTGCCTCACCCACCGCCACGAAGTTGCCGGCGAACGGGCCGTTTACGAGCTGATGTACGGCTCGGCCATGCTCGTTGCCGGGCCCGGGGGGGCCGTAGTTTGCCTGGAACTGTGCGTGCGCGCCGCTCTGCGCAAGGCAAAACACGGCGATCGCGCCGAGTAGATACCATCTGAGTGATGTCATGGCGGGTTCTCCTGCAATTGGATATAGTGGTTGGTGCCGGATGCGCGCGTCGTGCGTGTGATTGGGCGGTATGTGCGCCGCGCGTTCATGCCGTGCGTCTTCGCGCGGGGCGCTGAACGTGAGCGACGCGCGGAACCTCGATGCGCTTCGCGGCTCGGCCTGATGCCGGTTCGGCCGTGAACTTGCGTCGCACGGAGCCCGCACGGAACGCGCGTCATACCCGCGGCGGCGTTGATCTTACCGGCGGTTGCGGGGCGCGCACAGGCGGCCGGAGAAATCCGAATGCAGAAGTCGGAATGCGGAACGCGAGGGTCGAGGATGGGAACGGATTGGGAGGACGTTCGCCCGGGGTTGACCCCGGGCGCGATCAACGGGACAACCGGTACGCGGGGTCAACTCCGCGACAACGTATGAACGCGACAACGAATGAAACCTGTTCGCCCGGGGTTGACCCCGGGCGCTGTAAGCGAAACGGCCGGTACGCGGGGTCAACTCCGCGACAACGCATAAACGCGACAACGAATGAGACCTGTTCGCCCGGGGTTGACCCCGGTCGCTGTAAGCGAAACGGCCTGGTCGCGGAGTCAACTCCGCGACAACGTATGAACGCTACAACGAATGAAACCTGTTCGCCCGGGGTTGACCCCGGTCGCTGTAAGCGAAACGGCCT
>CAZJYH010000733.1:0-2760 GCA_964549365.1 uncultured Alphaproteobacteria bacterium | reverse complement strand
TCGGCCACGGGCGCGGCGCCGCCTACGGCGCCTGTGTGGCCGACCTGCTGGCGGCCGCCGGCTTCGACGTGCACCGCGAGTACTACATCAACGACGCCGGCCGGCAGATGGACATCCTCGCCACCAGCGTGTGGCTGCGCTACCTGGAGCTGGCCGGCGAGAAGTTCACGTTCCCGTCGAACGGCTACAAGGGCGATTACGTCTACGACATCGGTGCCACCCTGCACCGCGAGAATGCCGACCAGTACCGGCATCCGGCCGCCACGGTGTTCGACTGGCTTGTCCCGGCCCGCCCGACGGCTCGCGGCCGCGTGCGCATCATGAAGGCGGGCACGATCGCCGGCGATACGTCCGACGCGCCGTTCCGGATAACGGAGCTTCCGGCGGTGGCGCTGACCGCCCCGATCACCGGAGCCGTGTTGTACACCGGCGAGAAGGCCTCGATCACCTGGAGCGCCGTTGCGACCGCGCAGGTGCGGCTGGCGTACTCCACCGACGACGGGGCCACGTGGCTCAACGTCGTCTCCGGCGGCCTGCCGCGCCCGGCCGAGCCGGGAGCGTTCAGCTGGGTTGTGCCGAACACGCCGGCGGAGCGTGTCCTGTTGAAGATCACCAACGCCGAGCGGGTCCGGTTCAGCGCCGTCGCCGGGCCGTTTGCAATACGCCGCGCCTCGGTGCAGCTGACCTCGCCGAACGGCGGCGAGCGATACGAGCCGGGCACGCCGGTGACCGTGACGTGGAGCGCAGGCAACACCGGACCGCTGCGCCTGGAGTATTCGGCGGACAATGCGCGCTCGTGGCGCACCGTCGCCTCCGGGATCGCGCCGGAGACCGGGAGCTACGCGTTCACGCCGGCGGCCGTCCCCACGCGCTTCGGGTTGGTGCGACTGACCGATCCGCTGCGGCAGAACGCAAGCGACGTCTCCGACAGCACCTTCGAGATCCTCACCGAGCGGAACATCACCATCCTCGCCCCCACGGCCGTGGACGTGATCAGCCGCAATCAACCGACGGAGATCGTATGGAGCGCCTCGCGCGTGGCCGAGGTGGATATCTCCTACAGCACGGATGACGGCGCGACGTGGAAGACCATCGCGACGGGCGTGCCGGCGCCGATCGGGAGCCATGCCTGGGACGTGCCGGATGTGGTGACCGAAGTTGGAAGGATCAGAGTCGGCCAAACCGGCGGCGGTCTCGTGGCCGAGAGCGGACCGTTCTCGATCGTGGCGCGCGCGCCGGTGTCGCTCCGCGTGCTGGTGCCGAACGGCGGCGAGACCTACCGTGTGGGGGAGACCGTGCCCGTGCGGTGGAGCGCGTCGGGGATCGAGACGCCGGTGGAGGTATCGTTCAGTTCCGATGCCGGGGCCACGTGGACCACGATCGCGCGTCCGCAGGCGAACGCCGGAACCGTCAACTGGAACATCATGGGGGCGCCGTCGGACCGCTATCGTGTTCGCGTGATGACCGGCAATATCATCGACGTCTCCGACTCGCTCTTCACCGTGCTGGCGAAGGACGTCCCGACGATCGACCTGGTGGCTCCCAACGGCGGCGAGCGGCTCACGGTCGGCTCGATCGCGGAGATTCGGTGGAGTGCGCGGAATCTCGGCGGCGATGTCGCGATCGAGTTCTCCGCCGACGGTGGTGCCGTATGGAGCGACGTGCTCACCGTGCCGGCCGCGTCGGGTTCGGCGGCGTGGACGGTGCCGGACGTCGTCACCGATCGGGGGGTGATCCGCGTCACGGCGAAGACGAGCGGAGCCACGGACCGTTCGGCGGCGCCGTTCTCGATCGTGCGGCCGGGTGCATCGATCGCGCTGCTGACGCCGAACGGCGGCGAGCGGTGGCTGCAGAACACCTACCAGATCATTCGGTGGAGCGCGCCGCAGGCGGTGAATCTGGAGTACTCCGTGGACGCCGGCGCAACCTGGGCCTCCATCGCAACCAACCGCGCCTCGGTTCCCGGGGCCAACGAGTATCGCTGGCTGACGCCGGGCCTCTCGTTCGATGCCGAGGGGACCGTTCTGGTGCGCGCCACGGCCGTCGCAGACGCCACGTTGTTCGACATCTCCGACGCGCCCTTCAGTCTGCTGCGCGTGGCCGCGGGCGTCGACGGGATCACGAACACGGACGGGGTCACCGGTCGAAGCGCTGCCGGCGTGCTTGCCGCGTATCCGAATCCCTCCACGGGGAGAACCGAGATCCGATGGAACCAGCGCGAGACGGCCGATGCCGAGCTGCGGCTGTACGATGGGGCGGGCCGCCTCGTCGGGACCTTCAACGTCGGCCGTCGCGAACGCGGTCCGCAGCGGTTCGAGCTGCACGCGGGCGGGCTCGCAAGCGGTTCCTACGTCTGCGAGCTGCGTGCCGCCGGGGTTCCGTACCGGACCATGCTGCTGCTGACGCGATAGCGTGCGTCCCCGCTTCACGGCCGCGGCATCCCCCCGGGTCGCGGTCGTGATAACGGCGCCGCCCCTCGTTCATCCGACCTGGATCGGGTGAGTCGAGGGGCGGTGTTGCTTATTCCTTCTCGGCGCGCCTCTGCGTCCTCTGCGGTGAAGTTCTTTATGGTGGTATCACCTCCACGAGATTGTTCACCATCCTTCTGATTCCATCCCGTTGATCGTGTGGGTCGAAGGGTGGTGTCGCGTTCTTCCTCGGCGCGCCTCTGCGTCCTCTGCGGTGAAATTCTTTATGGTGGTATTACCTCCACGAGATTGTTCACCATCCTTCTGATTCCATCCCGTTGATCGTGTGGGT
>CAZJYH010000732.1:0-2769 GCA_964549365.1 uncultured Alphaproteobacteria bacterium | reverse complement strand
AATCTTTGCAACAGAGCCCTTCAACCGCGCTCATGCGCAAAAAGACGGCTCGACTCTAATCCCAGCTGGAGGAAAGCTCGGGGTCACGTCACGAGCGGCCAGCTAACGGAGGGGCGGTGTTCCCTTACCAGCCAAAATTGAGGCGGTATCATAGTAGAAGGGCGTCAGCTCGACGATCTTACCGCCGCGGATTAGCTGCCAGTCAATTATGTAGGTGGGCGGGTTATTTGGTCCAGGCCCGGCCTGCAGGCGCACAAGCGCCGCAACGCGCTCCCCCTCGACAACGAGGTGCTCTAGAGTCATTTGGGCGCCGCCGAGCTTCGCTGCCTCATTAAGCACCTCCTTAAACGCCTCGCGGCCGTGGTGTATCCCACCGTATGGCAAGCTCTCTGCCTCGGTTAGAACAATATCGTCCGCAAGACACGAAATGGCGGTGGCAAAATCGCCATTCTCGAGCGCGTCGACATACTTCTGTGCCACAGTCCTAAGGCGTGTGGACATTTAGCGCATAGCGATCTTCAGGGCCGCAAGGTTGATCATGGCGCGGTAGCTCTGATCAGTTTTCTCGTATCGGGTAGCGATGCGCCGGAATGTTTTGAGGCTACAGAAGAAGTTCTCGACGAGGTGCCTCCAGCGATAGGCATGGAAGTCGCAGTCGATTTTTTGCTTCCGGTTCGATTTGGGAGGGATCACCACTACAGCGCCCCTTTCGTTCAGTTCGGTACGCAACCAATCAGCGTCGAACGCCTTGTCGCCGAGGAACATATCGAATTCGACGTCCTGGATCAGCGGTTTCACCCCGACGAGGTCGTGGCTTTGGCCCGGAAGCAGAACGAAACGGGCCAAGTTTCCCAGCGCATCTACCAGCGCCACGATCTTCGTGGTTAGACCGCCGCGCGACCGTCCGATCGCCTGACGGTGAGTCCCCCCCTTGCGCCGGTGCCCTGCTGGTGGACCCGGACGATCGTGCCGTCGATCATGGCGTATTCAAAATCACGGTCGCCCGATAATTGCTCAAACAGAAGGTCGAAGACCCCTTTCACCGCCCACCGACGAAAACGACGGAAACAGGAGTTCCAGTTGCCGAAGCTCTCCGGCAAATCTCTCCATGGCGCTCCGGTCCCAGCAACCCACAAAACCGCTTCGAGAAATCTACGATTGTCCGCAGCCGAACGGCCTCGGTCCCCAACTTTACCGGGAAGCACGGGGCGAACCCGCTCCCACTGCTCGTCGCTTAATCCGTGTCGATCCAAGATGGCGCTCCCTTCGCCAGTCTTGAATCCGATCCGCGCGGAAAAAGGAATCCCTTAAATGTCCACACGCCTTAGTATCAGGTATAGATTCCATGGTGATCAGTTCCTCTTCCTTGTTGTAATGCATGACGTCTTTGAATGGGCTGTCGCCACTTACGGGTATCGACCGCGCTCGATAGTGGACCGTTCGCTGTACGCAGCCACCCCGTTATGGCTGCGCACCATGGACATGTCCCGCCAGGCGCGCTCCAGACGTGACCCTGAACGGAGAACGCTTGAGCCCGCTGTGCGGAGGAGCACTTGGTGGAAAGCAGTCCAGCAAAGTTCGATCGCCTCGATCGCCATGCCGATGATCCGCACATCCTTTTCGTGGTTGAAGTCTCCCCGTCGGCAGTTCTCCATCCATTGACTGGCCGCCTGACGGTTTAAAGCTTCGGCTGCGTCCACGGTTGCCGTTGCAGTTCCATACCAGCGTCGGTAAGTAGGATCCTGTGTGCGTGGCACTACAGGGGGAACCGGCGTCATCTTCGTTTCCATCAGTTCTCGGTACGCATCTCGCGCGTTCTGGACTATGCCGACGGCAAGAGACGCAATTTCGAGCATGGCGAACGACATCTGCCCGCCAGCGTACATGGGGTTGCCATGGACCCGCTCGCCGATTGTACCCCCGCCCACATCCACGGTGGCAATCCATGTGTCCTGAAGCATCCAGTTTCGCGGAATGCGCCCGTCTTCAATACGAATGCTGTTGGAGGCGCTTCCCTTGAGCCCCAAGGTATCTTGCCAATCATCGAGGCGTGTCCAGATACTGCGCGGCGCCACGAATAGGTGAATCTTTGGCGGTCCTGCCAACGGTAAAGAAGTTTCCTCCATGACATGCCCCATATAATGGGTGGCATAAGCGGACCCCGAGCAGTAATTGAATGTGCCGTTGATGATCCAGTCACCATTATCACCGGCACGGAATTTGCCTTGGGGAGCCGCTGTTGCCGGGCAAATGAAATGACCATCTCCGAAGATTTCGCGCTGAGTCGGCTCGTCGAAGAGCGCCCCTACTTGTAGGGCGTGGGCTGCGCCCAAGCACAAGCACCAGCCTGTCGATGGGCACCCACGCGCCAGTGCGGTCACGACCCGCATAAATGTGTCCACACCGACTTCTAGGCCGCCGTATCGACGCGGCACCAACATCCGGTAGAAGCCAGCATCCGTGAAAAGCTTGTGGACGTCCTCGGCGTAATGCCCTCGCGCTTCCGTTTCGGCTTGACACTCGACGAGCATCGGTCGCAACGCCTCAGCACGGGCAACCAGTTCGTCGCCGAGTTCAGTTGAATTCATGTCGAGTATGGGTGTCTTTAATGTCATGTAATCCTCTACTTCCAATGCGCTAGATACAGACGCGTGTCCACACGCCACTTAAATCGCTCGGCTCTGGCGGCGAGCAGCGGACGAAGGCTTACCGCACGCTCGCTCATCTGTCAACGGCGGCGTAAAAACCTGCCACGGGGCGGCGCAAAAG
>CAZJYH010000731.1:0-2772 GCA_964549365.1 uncultured Alphaproteobacteria bacterium | reverse complement strand
CGTCGAATGTCCGTGCGCATGGATTCTCTTCTATCTTTGCAGCCATTCCGCCGGCGCGTCATGTTGCAATGATGACGCAGGATGAACCGACGGCGACCGGCCGACATCCGACGGGCCGTGCGTGCGTCGCCCCACGTTCAGACTTTCTAGGACCCATGCTCGATCTGTTTACGAACCCGGCCGTGCTGGCAAGCGTGGCCGCGCTGACGCTGATGGAGATCGTTCTCGGCGTCGACAACATCATCTTCATCTCCATCCTCTCCTCGCGTCTGAAGGCCGAAGAGCAACCGCGTGCCCGGTTGATCGGTCTGGCGCTTGCGGGGATCATCCGTGTCGCACTGATCTTCATGATCGGTTGGATCATCGGCCTGGAACATCCGCTCTTCACGGTGAGCGATCACCCGATATCCGGCCGCGATCTGATTCTGATGGGCGGCGGCCTGTTCCTCATCTATAAGGCGACGCGCGAAATCCATCTGAAGCTGGAGGGGCCCGACGAGGCGGAGGCCGCCGCGCATGGGCATGATACATTCTCGCGAGTCGTGGTGCAGATCATTCTGCTGAACCTCGTCTTCTCGCTCGACTCGATCGTCACCGCCGTCGGCATGACCGACCACGTCGAGGTGATGATCGTTGCGGTGTTGATATCGCTCGGGTTCATGTTCGCGGTGGGCGGTCCGGTGGGGCGCTTCGTGATGCGGCACCCGACGGTGAAGATGCTCGCATTGGCCTTCCTGCTGATGATCGGGTTGTCGTTGGCGGCGGAGTCGTTGCATGCGGAGATTCCGAAGCCCTATCTCTACTCGGCGATGGCCTTCAGCGTGTTCGTCGAGGCGTTGAACATCTTCGCCAGCCGCCGGAAGCAGGGGAAGAAGAAGGACCCGGTGCATCTGCGTCGGAACGTCGCCGGCGTCAAGCTCGGCGATTGAGTCGATCGGCGAAAACAGCCCTCCGTCCATCGGGACGGAATGCGAACGGGAGGCCGGCATGGTGCGGGCCTCCCGTTGTTGTTGTTCGGAGCGGACGTATCGAGCCTCAGACGCTCGCCTTGCGCCGACGGGGCCGCGCCTCCGGTGCGCGGTGCTCGGGCTGCGGCATGTCGGCCGCCGTGTCGTCGCGACCGTTGCCGTTGATGTGCGGGAGGTCATCGGTCACGCGCGCCTCGACGGCCGCCGCTCGCGTTGCGGGCTGGGCCTTCTTCTTCACGAGCTTCTTCGGAGCGGTTCCCTTCTTCCCCCCCGCCTTGCCGTTGCGGTACGTTGCCGCCGCGGCCACGAACGCCTTGAACAGCGGGTGCGGGGCAAGCAGGCGCGACTTCAACTCCGGATGGAACTGGCAGCCGACGAACCAGGGATGATCGCTGATCTCGACGATCTCCACCAGGCGGTTGTCCGGCGAGAGTCCGCTCAGCGTGAGGCCGTGCTCCGAGAGCGTATCACGGAAGTCGTTGTTCACCTCGTAGCGGTGGCGATGCCGTTCGGTGATGAACTGATCGCGATACGCGGCGAAGGTCTTCGTGCGTTTGGCGATGATGCAGGGATAGCTCCCGAGGCGCATCGTGCCCCCTTTCTCCTTGACCTCCTTCTGTTCCGGCATCAGGTCGATCACCTGATGCTCCGAGCGGCCGAACTCCGAGGAGTTCGCGTCGGGGAGGCCGCATACGTTGCGGGCGTATTCGATCACGGCGCACTGCATGCCGAGGCAGATGCCGAAGAACGGGATGCCGTGTTCGCGCACGTAGCGGATCGCCATGATCTTCCCCTCGACGCCGCGCGAGCCGAAGCCGGGCGCAACAAGCAGGCCGTGCAGACCCGAGAGCGCCGTGCGCACTTCGGCGGGGGTGCGCAGCTGCTCGCTGTCGACCCACTGCAGCTCCACACGCACATTGTTGGCGGCGCCGGCGTGGATGAACGATTCGATGATCGACTTGTATGCGTCCTGATACTGCGTGTACTTGCCGCAGATGCCGATGCGCACCTCGCCGTTGGTGGGGCCCTTGATGCGGCGCACCAGGTTGGCCCACTGCTTGATGTCCGGCGCCGGCGCATCGAAGCCCAGCTTGCGCAGCACGATGTCGTCGAACCCTTGCTGCGCGTAGATGAGCGGCACCTCGTAGATCGTGCTGACGTCGCGCGCCTCCATCACCGCGTCGCGGTCCACATTGCAGAACAGGGCGATCTTCTCGCGGATCTCGCGGCCCAGCCGATGCTCCGAGCGGCAGACGAGGATGTCCGGCTGGATGCCCAGCTCCAGCAGCATCTTCACCGAGTGCTGCGTCGGCTTGGTCTTCAGCTCGCCCGCCGCCTTGATGAACGGCACATACGTCAGGTGGATGTGGAGCGTGTTGTCGCGGCCGAGCTTGCGGTCCAGCTGGCGCGTGGCCTCCACGAAGGGGAGCGATTCGATATCGCCCACCGTTCCGCCGATCTCGATCAGCACGATGTCGTACGCGCCGGAGGTTCCCAGCTCGGTCATGCGGCGGCCGATCTCATCGGTGATGTGCGGGATCACCTGCACCGTCTTGCCGAGATAATCGCCGCGGCGCTCCTTGGTGATGACCTCGTAGTACACCTGCCCGGTGGTGGTGTTGTTCTTCTGGGTCATCGACTGGTTGAGGAAACGCTCGTAGTGCCCGAGATCCAGATCCGACTCCGCACCGTCCTCGGTCACGAACACCTCGCCGTGCTGGAACGGCGACATCGTGCCCGGATCGACGTTGATGTACGGGTCGAACTTCATCATCGTCACTTTCAGTCCGCGCGCTTCCAGCAG
>CAZJYH010000730.1:0-2777 GCA_964549365.1 uncultured Alphaproteobacteria bacterium | reverse complement strand
CAGGAGCCCAGCGTCAACGCGGCGCGCATGTCATCGGCGCGGGGCGTGATCATCCACGTTGCGCCACCCCGGAGGCCGATATCCACCGTCCGGAACGAGGTCGCCGGGAGGAAGAGCAGCGCGGAAGTCCAGGCGCCGCCGCCGATCTCCACCGATTCACTGAGTCCGTAGCGGGCGCTGAACTCCTCGATCGGCACATACAGCCCCCCGAGCGTGGCGGAGCTGTCGTAGTACAGCCGCGCGAGATCGGGTCCGAACCCCAATCCTCCCTGCAGCAGCCCCTCCCCCTCCTTCATCGTCTCGGCATCCTGCAGCTGGAGCACGTTTACCGCCGAACAGTCCATTAAGATAACCGCAAGCAGCAAAACGCAAGGGAGTCGGCGGAGAAAAACGGCGGGGGAGAGATGCGATACGTTCGATCGAGAGGTTGGGAACCCATGATTTTCGGACATGATCAAAACTCCGGCCTTGATGTTGGCTCGGAACTTAGGAGTCGACCTCCGCGCGCGCCATCCAGAAATCCAGTCGCAAATCCGGGAACAACCGATTCATCGACTCCAGATTGGCGACGTCCTCCATGCGCTCCAGATTCAACGGCATGCCGGAACGTACCATGTCGACGTAATCGGCGAGGCGCTTCGCATTGTTGTAGTGCCCGATGAACCGCTCGGAAGCATAATCCGCCGCCGAGCCGGTGGTGATGAGGAACTGCCAGTCGGAGGCCTGGAGCAGCATGTTCTCGCGCGCCATCTGCACGAGCAGCCGCTCCTCCTCCGGATGAGCGCCGGTCCGCGCGGCAAGCAGTCCCAGAAAGCGCGCCTCTATCTCGTAAATCATCGGCCAGGTCCAGGCAGTATCGTCGTTCAGCCAGACCGAATGGCCGCCGCCGTCGCCCCAGGATCCCTCGGGGATCTGGATCACAAGGCCCGGATCGCGTGCGTCGAGCTCATCGGGGGCCGTGCGCGCCGTCACCGCTCCGCGTGCGGCAAGCTCCCTCAGCACCGCGCCGAGAAACTGCGGCCCCTCGAACCACCAGTGGCCGAACAGCTCGGTGTCGAACGGCGCGGCCAGCACCCCCGCACGCCCGGTCTCGGCGCTGAACTCCCGCAGCGCATTCTCGGCCGCATCCACGAAGTGCCGCGCATGATCGAGCACCCGCTCGGCGATCCGCTCCGGCCGATACCAGGTCTTCACGCCGAGGTCGATCGCGGGATCGGTGACACGCCAGTACCGATGGCCGCTGTTGTGATGCTTCTTGTGGAACTCCAGATACTCAGGGTCGCCCGGGTAGCCAAACGCCCCGCTCCACACCTTCAGCGTGGTGGCCGCGTCGCGCGTGAAGACGGTCATCGTCCCGTCGTCGGGATTGCCGGTGGAGCAGACACGATACAGGTCATGCACCGAACGCGAGTCGTTCAACGCCAGATATCGCGCTCCTGCATCAACCGAGCGCCGGATCGCCTCGAACCGGTCGGCATAGACCCCCAGAGGCCTCCCGCCGCGCGTCATGTGCGAGTCCACCACGGAGTACTCCAGCCCCGCGGCCGCGATGATCTGCTCGGTCCCCCGCCGCAACCCCCGACCGAGATAGGGCGTCGGCACGGGCGGCTCCCACTCGTAGCATGGACGGTAGGCACATTCCGGCATCCAGATGCCCCGTGGGCGGGCGCCGAAATGCCGCTCGTGGCACTCGGCGGCAACCCCCACCTGCGCGGCGATGCTCTCGTCGCGACCGAGCAGCGGGAAGTAGCCGTGCGTGGCTCCGCATGTCTGCAGGGCGATCGCGCCGATCTCCATCAGCTCCCGAAAGGCACCGCAGAGATCGCCGTGATAGCGCTCGTTGAAGTCATCCCGTCGGGCGGTGTACCACTTGCGCCAGAAGCGCGCCAGCGGAACATAGTGGCGTTCCTCACGGCGCGCGGCGAAATACTCGAGATCGCTTTCGGCCGCCTCGATCTTCTCGGCAAGGTAGGCGTTGAAGATGCCGGCGAAGGCGGGATCGGCCAGCTGCTCGACAACCACCGGCGACAGCGATATCGTGATGTTCGGCGTGATCCCGTCCTCCACCAGATCCCAGCACTCGTTCAGGATGGGGATATAACACTCGGCTGCCGCCTCGGTCAACCAGTCGGCGCCGTGCGGCCATTTGCCGTGGTGCAGCACGTACGGCAGATGCGTATGAAGGATCAGAACCAGCGAACCATCCATGGGACAGAGGAATTGGGGAGAACGGATGCCCGATGCCCGCCGGCATGTTCGGCCGTAGGCGCCGCGCGAACACCACGTGCCTGTGCGGAAGCCCGTCACAGGCGAAAGGCTGCCCGGATCTCGTCGCGGAGCCCTCTCCGCCGCACGCCCCAGGCCCCGGAATCATCAGCGAGGTCGGGACTAATGGAACTTCTCGTTCGGATCGCCCATCGGGAAGCCGAACCCGCCGCCGCCGTGCATGGGGATCTCGCCATACTGACGCTCGTACTTCTCGATGTTGTCGGCCAGCGCGTTCAGCAGCAGGCGCGCATGCTGCGGGGTCATCACCACGCGCGCATGAACGCGGGCGCGGGGAATGCCCGGGAGGATCCTGGTGAAATCGAACACGAACTCCGCCGGCGAATGGCTGATGATCGCCAGGTTGGAATAGATGCCTTCGGCCTCCTTCTCACCAAGCTCGATGTTGATCTGCTGCGACTCCTGCGGGTCGCCCATGTCATTGTTATTACCGTTGGTAGACATTGGTTTTCAAAGTTGAATGATGAACGATGTCGACACGCCTGATGGAA
>CAZJYH010000729.1:0-2780 GCA_964549365.1 uncultured Alphaproteobacteria bacterium | reverse complement strand
GCGCGTCAGGAGGACGATCTCGACGATCATCCCGAGGAACCAGAGCGTGTGCAGCGCCACGATCGCCGGGTAGTGATCGGCGCCGTACTCGACGGCCCCGCGCTCGCGCGCAAGGCGTTCGTTGCGGCGGGCGATGCGAAGCTCGGCCACGCGCTGCGCCGCCACCGCGACGATCAGCAGATGCAGCGGCGTCCAATGCGCGGCGGCAAGAAGGAGGCTCAGTGTGCTTTCGTTCTCGGGCAAGGAAATGCTCCGTGTGTTCCGTGGATGCAGGCGATCCATCCGCGCAACCGCGGCGGGCCGATCGTCAGATCAGCGCCGAGGCCTTCGCGAACCCGACATCGTCCTTCAGATCGCTCCCCTGTGAAGCGGCAACCGCAAGCACGTCGCAACGCTCGTTCTCGACGTTGTTGTTATGGCCCCGTACCCACTTGAACTCCACCGTGTGCTGCTCGAGCAACGGCAACAAACGCTTCCACAGGTCGACGTTCAGCGCCGGCTTCTTGTCCGCCTTGCGCCACCCGTTGCGCTGCCACGAATACACCCATCGCTTCGTGACCGAGTCGACGACGTACTGCGAGTCGCTGTAGACCGTGACGTGGCATGAGCGTGAAAGGCGCTCCAGGGCAACGATCACCGCCAGCAACTCCATGCGGTTGTTGGTGGTGGCGCGGAACCCTTCGGAGAGTTCGAGCCGATGGCCGTTGAACAGGAGCACTGCGCCATATCCCCCGGGGCCGGGGTTGCCTGAGCAGGCGCCATCTGTGTAGATCACGACGCGGGTTTGTTCGGACATGTGGCAAAGTTAGCCAAGCCGGCGCGAGATCGATGAAACAAACCGCACCGGAAACGTGATCGCTCGTGGGGAGAACCGTCGACGCCCGCATGCACAACGCCGGCCGTTGCGTACCTTAGCGAATTCTTCGACGCGTCGGCGCATCCGTATTGCATCCGAGCACCGCGGCGGAAGCCCGACCGGATCGGCCCGGCGATTTCCCGCTCCAATCTCATACGTTTCGACATGGCTCGTATCACCGCATATCTCGACGAAGGCACCCGCGTTGCCGTCACCAACGATCGCCACGAATGGTTCGGCGACGAACCCATCGCCGACGAGGGGACCGACTCGGCCCCGACGCCGTACGAGCTGCTGATGGGGAGCCTGGCCGCCTGCACGGCGCTGACACTGCGCCTGTACGCACGGCACAAGCAGGTGAACCTGAAGTGGGTGCGCCTGGAATACAACTTCGACAGGGTACATGCCGAGGACTGCGCGCAATGTGATGACGACGCCACGGGGCTGATCGAGCGCGTGCAGGCACGTGTGACGCTCGGCGGCACATTCGACGACGCCCAGCGCAAGCGGCTGGAACAGATTGTCTCTCGTTGCCCGGTGCACAAGACCCTGGCCCACGGCATGAAGATTTTCGACACGGTGGAGTTCGCCGACGCGATCGACGGCGAGTCCCCGGCAACCACGCAATCCTGACACACGGAGTATCGACCGGAACCCATGCCTGCACGAACACCATCGACGACCGCACGAACCACGAAGAGTGCCGCGGCGCCGCGGCCGAAGAAGAAGGCCCCAACCCGCGCCGCCGCGCGCCCCAGAAAACGGGCGACGCCGCGCGTCGACGCCGCGACGGCCGAACGCGATGCGACGGCAAAGCTTATGGAGCACGCCATCGCGCTCGCGCTCGAAGCGCACCGAGGCCAGACCGACAAGTACCACCAGCCGTACATCCTGCATGTGCTCGGCGTTGCCGGACGTTGCCGTACGCTCGAGGAGAAGATGGTCGCATTCCTGCACGACGTGGTAGAGGACACGCCGACCACATGCGACGATCTGATCGAGATGGGCTTCAACGAGCGTATCGTTGCCGCTGTGGATTGCCTCACGCGTCGCAAGGGTGAAACCTACACGGCGTTCACGAAGCGCATCGCACCCAACGCCCTGGCACGCGCCGTGAAGCTTGCGGATCTGGAGGACAACATGGACATCCGCCGCAGCAACCGCCCGATGAAGGTGAAGGACGCCGCGCGGATGGAGAAGTACCGCAAGGCGTGGCAGATGCTGGCAGAGCTGCACGTACGGGGGAATGAGAGTTCCTGAAAGGCGGCGGTGTACGTTGGCGCGTGATCGTGTTTGCCGGGTGTCCGGGTCTTCGGACGCTCGGCCTATCATATCCCCCACCACAAACGGGGACTTCGTTCAGGCCTCGCTGCAGGACTCAGGTCTTGGAGATACGAGAAATCATGCTCCTCTTCTTCCAAGACCCAAGTCCTCAAACCCAACACCTACAGAATCAGCATCGCGTCGCCGTAGCTGTAGAAACGATAGCTGCTCTTTATCGCGGACTTGTACGCCTTCAGCACGCGCTCGCGTCCGGCGAAGGCGCACACCATCATCAACACGGTGCTCTCGGGTTGATGGAAATTCGTGATCAGACGATCGACGATCTTGAAGTCGTACGGCGGGTAGATGAACTTGTCGGTCCAGGCACGGTTCGGCTTGACGGTACCGACGGTGAGCACGGAGCTTTCCAGCGCGCGCACCACCGAGGCGCCGACGGCGAAGACGTTCCCCTTGGACTTGATCGTGCTGTTGATCGTCTCGGCCGCCTGCGAGGAGATCTCGAAGTACTCCGAGTGCATCTTGTGCTTGGTGAGATCCTCCACCTCGACCGGATCGAACGTCGAACGGTTGATGTGCAGCATGATGCGGGCGATCTTCACCCCCTTGCGCTCCAGGCGTGAGAGCAGGCGCTTCGAGAAGT
>CAZJYH010000728.1:2563-2783 GCA_964549365.1 uncultured Alphaproteobacteria bacterium | reverse complement strand
ACGCCGACGACGGTGATGATCCTCAACGCGCTGAACGGTGATCAAACCAAGATGTTCGCGATGCTTGCCGTCACGATCAACGCGGACGAGGCAACCATCGACGCCGATGGGAGGTGGATGCGCGAGTGCCTGAGCGGCATGCGCCGCGCGGGAGCGGTCATCATCGACAGTGCCATGATCGAGGTTGACGGCCACACGGCGGTCAAGGCGATCATGAAAG
>CAZJYH010000728.1:0-2553 GCA_964549365.1 uncultured Alphaproteobacteria bacterium | reverse complement strand
GCCACGGACGTGACGCAGAACAGACCGTCGGAGGTGGATGTGAACAATCAGCCGACGGGAACAACCATCATCTTCATTCCGCTCGGCAGGTACGCGATATCGCTGGTGGCGCGTTCGTCGGATGTGGACCCCGCGAGCGATCCAGAGCTGGCGGCCATGATCAAGTCCTTCAAGGGGACGGCGATCAAGCCGGAGAGCAACGGCATCGACGCCGGCGAGATCGGGTTCAACATCGGCAGGTGGATCGGCATGGCCCTCATCCCGCTCGGCCTCGTCGCGGTTGTGATCGCGTTCATCGTGCGGAAGAGACGGGGAGCGTAGATGCTGCGGCAAACTCCGCAAACGAAGCGCGAAGGGGTCCGGTGTCGAATCCGGCGCCACAGCGGCCTGTTCTCGTCCGGTATTCCTCAACGAAACGTCTGACGGAGCTTCATCGATGACACCTCGCTCTCGAATCGTTTTGACGGTCGCGGCGGCCTGTGCGTGGATGATGGTGAGCGCGCACCAACCCGCGGCGGCAAAGCCGTACGCATTCACCCTCTACGGCGGATGCATCTCCGTTCCCGACTCCGGTTGGATCGTCGAAGTGCATGATTCCGACACGCCCTCCGAGGTCTCGGTCATCCTGGTGAACATGGACAACAAGGCGCTCACGAAGCACATTGCGCTGATCGCCTACCCCGTGCCCACGGCTCTCGACGTTGAACGAGATCGCGACCTGTGGTACTCCCGTTTTATCAAGGCGCGCCGAGCAGAGCCGGGCGTTACGCTGCTCGACAGCGGGGAAGTACTTCTCGGCGGCAGAAAGGCGCTGCGCATCACCTATGTGATGCCCGTCAACGGCCGTCCTCGCCTGATGACGTCCTACATGATCCTTGCGCGCCCCTATGCTCACGAGTTGGCGCTCCGCTCCGACGTGGACTCCGTTGAAGCCGACCCGGAGCTCGGCCCCGCTCTTGCCAGTTTTCGCCTCTGCGGTGCATCGCTGAGCCCGCAAACATCCGACCCGTCATTCGTCGAATTCTTGAACGACCTGATCATGACGCCGTCGGGACAGGGGCGCTTGACGGCGTACGGCTTCATGTTCGCGCTTGTGGTGGTGATTATTACAACGCTGCAGAAGAGGAGCGCCAAACGGCGGAAATCGACAGACGGATAGCCGTGTTCGGCCGCGGCCGTCCATACGGTCAGAGCGCCCGGCACGATCCCACCGCGAAACCGCGTCACCACGCGTCGACGCATGTGCCGGCCTATTTTGGATTCGTGATCACCACCCGCACCGTGCGGCTCAGGAATCGTCCTTCGGGGGAGGTGCTGCCGTACGGCGCCTCGTCGGGCGCGGCACCGCGATACTCCACGTCGCTCCCGGCCGGCATCGAGCCGGCAACCCGTTTGGCACGCTCCAACGCCAGCGCGCGATTGCGTTCGGCCTCGCCGACGGCGTCGGTATACCCGGTGACTGAGATATGCGAGCTCGGGCCGATCCGATCGAGGATGGAACCCAGCTCCAGCTTGCCGCGTCGCGTCAGATCGGCGCGATCGAAGTCGAACGTCACCAGCAGAAACTCCGCGGTGTTGTCGGGCCGGGTTGCGGAGGTCGCAACGGAGACCGTCGTATCCAGCCGCAGCGGAAGACTCTTCGGTTCGGTGACGACCGTACGCCCCAGGGAATCGGCCACCTTGAGGTTGTACCGGACAATCCCCGAGGAGAGGATCTGTTCCCGATCCTCCGCGTTCAGCCGCCACGCATGAAGGCCGTCGGGCGCGCCCTCGCCTCCGGCGATCGTACGCCGGTGCTCCCCGACGGCCACATCGATGCTCCAACGCTCGATGCGGGAGGCGGATGTTGCCCGTGCACGGAAGGGGATCTCTGCCGGCTCGGTCATCGGCTCCACCGACCGGAGCTGCAACGGCCGATAGACCACATCGTCGGAGAACTCGAGCTCCACGCGACGATTCTCGGCAAGGCCCTCGGCGTTCTCGCCGTTGGAGAGCACCGCCGGATCCAACCGGGACCGCGTGGTGATGCGCGCCGGAGCGATCCCCCACGTCTTCATCAGATATTCCGCAACCCCCCGCGCGCGCGCCTGCGCAAGGTCCGCACGGCCATCCTCGTCGCGGCTCGTCGTGCCCGTGATCACGACGCGCGTCCTCGGGCTCGCAAGAAGCCGACGGGCGAAGATGTTCAACGTCTGGTAGTGCGCCTGCTCGGCGTTCGTGGAGACCGTGTTTTCGTCGAAGCTCCCGGCCTCACCGCCGCGCGGCGCCGTCCCCGCCGGAGCCAGTTGCACGTAGCGCTCCGGAAGGCCGTCCGCGTTCCGCTCGAAGAAGACCGTCGGCAACACCGGGACGTATCGTGCCACGATCTGCCGTCGGAACTCCAGCGGCAGCTTCACCGCGGTCACCTCAACCGATGCGTCCGCCGTGAACGGCGCCTGCGCCGGGCGTGCCGGCTGCTCCGGTATCACCGCAACCGGCGGCGTCTCGACCGGCGGAGGAGGCGGGGAGGGGAGGAACCGATACCCGATGCCGATGCCGCCGCGCACGAGCAGC
>CAZJYH010000727.1:0-2785 GCA_964549365.1 uncultured Alphaproteobacteria bacterium | reverse complement strand
GATGCCGTCACGCACGAGTTCAAGACCTACGGGAGCAGCCTGTTCTTCTTCCCGCGTCCCGATCGGAAGCTGGATCCGAACGACAACAATCGGTATCCGGAGTTCGACGGAGTGACGCCGCCCGACTCGATCGTCGGCAGGATCAAGCAGGCGATCTACGAGGCGTTCCTGCCGCTGACCGAGACGTACGTGGTGTTCGATCAGATCCGGAACGATGCGCTGCAGACATCGAACGCGAAGCCGGTAACGAACGCGCCGGACGGCCGGCCGTACGAGCCGGACGATGAGCACTACGATCCGTATCCGATGGTGCGTCGCGGTCTGACGCCCGGGAACGTATCGGTCGTGCGCTTCGGCGATTACACGATCGACGGCGCTTCGCGCAACCTGTACTTCTACTGCGTGCGCGAGCTCGGCAACGATCTGAAGTTCGGGGCGCCGAGCCCGATCTGGGGGCCGGTGCGCACGATCAACACCAGGCCGCCGGCGGCACCGCAGATCAAGAGCGTCCGGGCAACCGGCGCCGACCCGCGCATGCGCGCCGGGGCCGCGGTGGCGATCACGTTCAACCGCTATCTGCCGAACGAAAAGATCGTGCGCGCGGTGATCTATCGTGCGCTCGATGCCGCCGACGCGATCGCGATCCGGAGCATGACCGCGGTGGCGACGGTGGACCTTCCGTCGGTGGTGGCCGATGACGGCGTCTATGCCGTGCGCGATGCCTTCGCCGATCTCAAGGCCGCGAACACGCCGATCCCGTACGGACGCCCGCTCTACTATCGGGTGATTGTCCAGCGCGCCGTCCCGAACGAACGCGACGGCCTGGACTACGTTTCGTCGGAGCCGTCCGATCTGATGGTGGTGAACATCATGGATACCGTGAACCCGGCCGCGCCGAGGATTCAGACGACCCCGACGAAGGTGTATGTGAACCAACCGACGGACATGCGGGTGCTCAAGCTGACGAACGTGCAGTTGACGTGGGCCGATGCGGTCTACAAGTCCACCCACACCCTCTACAAGATGTCGGGCGCGGGGCAGTGGATGAAGGTGGCGACGTTCGCTCCCGTAGAGGGAAGAACGTCCATCACACACGTCGTCGGCGAACTTCCGAAGCTGGCCGACGACGGCGGAGAGATCATCCATCGGTACAAGGTGGTGGTGATCAACTCGTCCGGTCTGAGCAGCGTGCGCGAGGAGGTGTTGAAGCTGTAGGCCGCGATGGTGAGTGCGATGGAAGAGACGAGGGAGGCCGCCCGATGGGCGGCCTCCCGTATTTCGAATGCCTTCGCGCAATAGGGGCTCAACAGGCGGATATCTGCATCCGGATGCAGCCGGCGGCGTCGTAGCCGATCGAGACTCGCGCGCACGCCCCGCACGCGAGCACGATGAACGTCGTGCCGGGGACCGCGCATGCGACTCCGTCGACGGTGACGGCGTCGAGCGTGGCCGGGGTGGTCGGCGGGCAACCGGCGATGGTGAAGGTGGTCAGTCCACAGGTCGTCTTGCTGTCGGTCTGGGGCGTGCCCGCCCATGTCGTCACGACGGAAATCGGCAGACAGGCGGCCGCGAAATGGCATGATGCCACAACGTCGAATGTGCAGCAGGTGTTGGCCATGACGGCTGATGCACGGTTTGTGGTTCCGAACATCATGATGGCGGCGATGGCCGTGAGCGTTGAGAAGACAGTGCGACGGTTCATGGAGGTCTCCTTGTGGGCGAACTTGTGGAATGCCGGAGTAGGGTGCTCCTCATGTGCGGAAGGGCCGCTTCCCATGACCGGATAGAGGAGTGCGCCCGGGGGAATTGGACATTCGGCGTTGAGTTTCACGTATGCAGCGAGGGGCGGGAGCGGGTTTGTTCCGCGTACAACGTGATTGTTGGTAGGTTCTGACGGGGTTCTGACGGCGCATCGGGGAAGCGAATGGTCGCTGATGTTCTCCACGGATCTCGTGCCTGCCGATCCGTCGGTATCCGGCGAACGCCACCGCGGACCTCGGCCGGTTGGCCGAGCGGTTGCATCGTGCGGTGATCCTCCGTATCGCGAGCGTGACGGGGTCGGAGCACCGTGTGTTCATATGGGGGGCGTTGTACAAACGGCGGATCGACAAAGCCTGCCGATCCGCCGTGGTCATATCGATACGAGAACGGTGTTACTTCAGTCCCTGCAGCGACTTGGCGCCGTCGGCGGGAGCTGCCGTCGAACCGAGCTGCGCCTCGAGTTTGGCCACCCGCTGCTTCAGCGTGTTGATGGTTTGCTGCTGCTCCTTCATCGCCTCGACAAGCAGCGCCGTCAGGTTCTGATAGGCCATCCCCTTGTAGCCGTCGTTGTTCGTCACCACCACCTCGGGGACCACCGTCTCGGCCTCCTGTGCGATGAAGCCCAACTGGCGTCCGCTCGCGAAGTTCATCGACGGGAATTCGTCGGCACGGTATTCGTATGTCACGCCGTTGAGCGCAAGCACCTTGGCGAGTGCGCCGTCGATCGGCGTCACGTTCTGCTTCCACCGCATGTCCGAGGAACTGTAGGTACCGCTCGCCCAGACGTTGCCGGAGACATAGAGCTTGTATGCTCCGGGATTCGATGTGTAGCCGACGGCAACCTCACCCTCCACCCGCAGACCGTTCGTCGGCGCGGCGGTTCCGGTTGCCCCGATCGCCTGATCGGGCAACCGCCCCTTTCCCACCCCAAATAATATTGAAGGCCAGATCCATGAACAACAGCTTCACCCTCGACCGCCGCAACGGCAAGCTGCTGTACGGCAAGCCGTTCGTGAAGCAGACC
>CAZJYH010000726.1:0-2787 GCA_964549365.1 uncultured Alphaproteobacteria bacterium | reverse complement strand
TCAGCGATACGCTGCCGACGACCAGGCGTCCGAGCGCCGAGCGCCCGTGCGATCCGACAACGATGAGATCCGGCTTCCATTCATCCGCGGCGCGAAGCACGCCCCAGGTGGGCGAATCGGGATACACACGAAGCTCCACCTCCCACTTCGGGAACATCGCCTTGAAACGCTCGGCGGCCTTCCGGGCATGGAACTCGGCATCCTGCAATCCCTGACGGGCGCGCAGGCTCATCACGTGTGCCTCGGACGCTTCGCCCGAAACCGGATCCTTGTCGAGATCGGGATCCCTCACCCAGACCTCGGCAACGGCCACCACCAGCGCGTCCCCCTCCGCCGGAAGGCCGGCGCGCGAAAGTTCTTCCAACGCCTCGTTTGCACTGGCGGATCCGTCGTTTGCTATCAGCAGCCTCATGCGCGTGCTCATTGATCACTCCACATTGCGTTTACTTTCGGCTCGGCACCACTCGCCGGTGCCATGCTTGCGGCTTATAGTACAAACTAGCGGCCGAATGATGATGAATCCATGACTCTCATCAGATTTTAATACATCGCGCGCGAAACGCAGGGGCGATATCGCCATGCGCGACATCGCCGAACCGCACGGACGCAGAACGCCCGATGCCGTACGTTGGTCGGCACCGGGCGTCCATGGTCGATCGCTGCGCCGGCGTATCAGCCGCCGTTGACGGTGGCCGTCGAGTTGGCAAGCGTTCCGACAACCACGTCAGGGTTGCTGGCACGCACGATGCGCGAGGAGCCGATCTGAGCGTAGGCGGCATTGGCATGCGGCCAACCGTTCAGGGTTGCGCGCATGTTCACCTCGTCGAGCGTGAGATACTTCACGCCGGGCTGATTCGCGAACTCGATCACCAGGTAGAAGAACAGATTCGACGTGGCCGGGAACGCCGCGCCCGCCTGCGTTGAGGTGATCGTGGAGTTCGTGGCCGTCTTGTTGAGATCCTTCTTCGCGGTGAAGTTGCCGAGCCCCGGGTCGGTGCCGGCGAACGAGATGCTGTTCACGCTCAACGTGGTCGACGGGAAGATCGCGCCGGTGGGAGAATTGGAGAGGGTCGTGAAGATCGACGGTCCCGAATACGGAGCGTTGAGCGGCGGCGTTCCGGTGGAACGGATCGTGCCGTTGACGGTGCACGGCGGCGAGATCGTGCCGATGGGGTATTGATACGGCGCCGTCACGAACGCGTAGGCGTAGGCGTAGATTACCGTCACGCCAACGACAAGCAGGCCGGCGAACGCGGACAGATGTCTCTTTCCGAGTGTCATATGCTAATCTCCAATGAACTGTGGGTATGGATATGCTCGACGCGCGGTCACGATGGGCAATAGCCCTCCCCGCATGCATCGATGAATGCACGATCAAATGCCATTTGGAACTGTTCGAGATCGCGGAGTGATGCGTGGCGATCGGGACGGGGGGCCCCGGAAGCGGGGTCACGGCTCGCTACGGACGGTTGAACCGCACGGCACAAAGGTAGCCTCACGAGCAGCCGCATACTTCTCGTAGATTGCTCAACGCTCCGGCGCGCGGCGCGGTGCACGGCCCATGCCGGATTGAAGCGCCGACGTCGACGGCTGTAGCGATATGTGGCCGAACGCGCGCACGGGCCGGTTCGATTACGCCGACGTCGTGAGTTTCGCTATACTTGTGGCACGATCCTCCTCCCGTCGATCGCGCATCGTTCCGGCGACATCCCGGATGAGCACGGTCACGGTGCCGCCGCAGCGTTCACGGCGCCGAGGCAGGGGGTGCCGCTCCCCCAGGGTACACGATGGCCATGAAACGAACGACCTGCCCCAGCCCCTCCTGCGAAGCCTGTGCCTCGCGGCACGCTTCCGTATTCGAGGACCTTTCCCCGGTTGAACTGGAGATGGTGGAGCGCAGCACCGGCTGCCGGCACTATGCCAAGGGTGAGATGATCTTCCATGTGGATGAGTACCCCCCCGGATTGTATTGCGTGCACTCCGGCAAGGTGAAGATCTACAAGGTGGGGAAGGATGGGCGTGAACAGATCGTGCGGCTGGCGAAGACCGGCGACATCATCGGCTATCGCTCGCTCATCAGCGGCGATCGCTATGCGGCCTATGCCGTACCGATGGAGGAAGCGAACATCTGCCTGATCCCGAAGGACACGTTCTTCTCGCTCCTCTCATCGAGCCCGAACCTCTCGACACGCCTGCTCTCGCTGCTTTCGCACGACCTGAAGATCGCCGAGGAACGGCTGGTGGAAATGGCCCAGAAGCCGGTGCGCGAGCGGGTTGCCGAGACGCTGCTGTTGCTGAAGGAGACCTACGGCGTCGAGCCTGACGAGGCGACGCTCAGCATTCGTCTGACGCGTGCCGAGTTCGCGACCATCGTCGGCACGGCAACCGAGTCGGTCAGCCGCGTTCTCTCGAAGCTGCAACAGCAGAAGGTCATCGGCATGAACGGTCGCACCATCAGCATTCTCGACTCGAAGGAACTGGCACTTGCCGCGAACATCGGAGATTGAGCGGCACGGAGCAGGCATCCCACGCACCGAAGGCCGGAGCGCCGGCGCTTCGGTTCCAGCCCGGCAAAACGGCACCCGCCGAACACCGCACCACTTGCGGCACCTGACCAATCACGAACAACACCGACCGCGCACGCGGCTCGACGGAGCATTCTGATGAAGCGAATCGTCCCACATCTTTTCGTCGCCGACGCCGAGCGGTCGATCACCTACTACTCCGACAAGCTCGGCTTCACCCCCGCATATGTACAACGCGGCGACGACGGACGCGCGAACTTCG
>CAZJYH010000725.1:0-2789 GCA_964549365.1 uncultured Alphaproteobacteria bacterium | reverse complement strand
ACAGATGGCCTGGTACGACGAATGGAAGGACAACCAGTAGATGGAGACCATCGGACTGTTTCCGCTGAGCATCGTGCTCTTCCCGGGTTCATCGTATCCGCTGCACATCTTCGAGCCGCGGTACAAGACACTTGTGCGTGAGTCCATCGACAACAACAGCGAGTTCGGCGTCAATCTCGTCGATGAGGGGAAGATGTTCCAGGTGGGGTGCCGTGCAAGGGTTGCGAACGTCCTCACCGTTCACGAGGATGGGAAGATGGACATCGTGGTGACCGGAACCGATCGCTATGTCGTGCGCGAGTATCACACCGATCAACGCCCGTACATCACCGCCGACACGGAACCGTTGGAGGACGACGATCCACGCCCGGACTACGATCTGCTGGAGCGTTCGGTGTCGTTGTACAATCAACTCGTCGAATCGGTCTACGGAGAGGCCGAGGAGCAGTTGAACCCGTCGGACTGGGTGATCGGAGGGGCGTCGTTCCGCATCGCCCAGAAGTCGGGGCTTGAACTGGCCGTCCGCCAGCAGCTTCTCGAGATGCGTTCGGAGACCGAGCGACTGACGTTCCTGGAGTCGTATCTGCGCGAAGTGCTGCCGAAGATCCGGCAGGTGGAGAAGATCCAGTTGCTGGTCCGCAACGACGGCTACGTCCATCCGGACGACCTGTCCGACAACGAATAGCCCCACGCCCCTGCCCGCCCGGCACGCGATCGTCGTCGCGGAACGGACTCCGCGACGCGTGGGTCAATCACCTCGCAACGCTCTGATGCGCTCGCGCGCCGGCTCGGCATAGGCCGATGCGCCATACTCGGTGAGCACCCGGCCGTACAGTTCCATCGCCTTCCCTCGATCACTCAGCTTCCGCTCCGTAAGCTCCGCCGCGCGAAACAACGCCCGGTCGGCGGTGGTGCCGTCTGCGTACTCCTTGACCAGAGCCAGCAACGTGGCTACCGCCTCACGATCCTGTCCCAACATCGACTGCGCAGTCGCGCGAGCAAACAGTGCCTCATCGGCGAGCGATGCATCGCGCCCCAACGCAACGGCGCGATCGAGCTCCTCGGCCGCGGCGGCCCAATCGAGCCGGCGCATCGAGAGCATCCCTGCCGCGTAGTGCCGGAGTGCATCCGTGTGCCGTTCGGCATCCTCCTGCAACAGGAATTGATAGGCCAGCGCGTCGTTGGCCGCCTCGCTGCCGGTATTGTCCGCGAGCGCGGCGAACGCCTTCGTCGCGTCGGCGAACTTGCCGTCGAAGAAGAGCATCTCGGCCCGGCGCAGACCGAACTGATCGCGCACCTTGTCGGCATCGTCGTCGTAAGCAGGACGCTCTGCTCCGGCCGCGTACAGCTGGCGCGCGCGATCCAGATTGCCGATTCGCAGATACAGATCCGCACGCAGCAGCAACGCCTCGCCGATGCCCGGGAACCGAGGATACCGCTCGGCGATGTCGTCGAGCAGCGCGATGGCCTCCTTCGGTTCGTTCAGATCCTCGGCCTCGATCCGCGCCGCGTTCAACAACGCCTGCGGCGCGGCTGCCGCCGTGGGCTCGTCGTGTGCGATGGCCTGATAGCGCTTGGCCAGTGCCTCGGCATCGGCGGCGCCGCGCGTGGGAAGAGCACGATACCGTCCCTCCAACCCCGCCGTGTAGATGAGCATGATGCCGGGATGGAGCGCGTTGCTGTGGGGATAGGTTGCCTGGAAATATTCCGCCGCCCGGATCGCCGCGTCGTACTTCCGTTCTCGAATGCACAAATCGGCGAAGGCGTAGATGTCGGAGCCGCGCCCGCGTCGTGCACTGTCGAGCCGGCGCACCACATCGAAGGCCCCGTCGTAGTCGCCGCGCTCGGCGTACAGCCACGAGAGGAGATCCAGATACGGGAGCTGATCCGGACGCGATCCGAGCCGATCGCGCACAATGCGGATCGCCGCGTCCGCACCGTCGGGATTCGCCGTGTAGGAGCCCATCCCGCTCATCACATACGAAAGCCGCGTGGCGTCGACGTCGAGCAGGGCAAGATACTCCTCCGAGGCCTCGGCAAAGCGACCGAGCGCCGCGAGCACCGGAGCGAGCTGCTCGCCGAACGCCCCCGGATCGCCCAGCCGCGACCGTCCAAGGCGGTACGTGCCGACCGCAAGCTCGAATTGCTTCTGTTCGATCTGCGACGTCGCAACCATCGTGTATGCCGAGCGGTCATCGGGGAACAGATCGACGGCCGCCCTCCACTCGCGCGTCGCGTCGTCGCGCTTCCCCATCCGTGCCAGTAGATCGGCATAGCCCACGCGCAACGCAACGTCGCGCGGCAGTCGCGCCACCCGTTCCTCGACGATCGGCAGCAGATCACCATACCGCGCCAACGCAATGAAGGTGCGGCGCACGCCGTCGAAGTACACGTTCGATGCCGGATCGTTCGCATACAGCTCCTGGTACACCCGAGCGGCGTTCTTCATGTCGCCGCTCGCCTCGTACCCCTGCGCCAGTCGGTACCGCCCGTTCTCCTCGCGCGGCTGCGCCCGGGCCGACGCAGACAACATGACTGCAAAGGCCGTCACCGCGACGAGCGCGATCGATCGAGTTCCACGGTTCATCATCTCGTGCCTGCCTTCATCATCATGCGTGATCGCTCATTGATTTCTTCGCCGTGCGGGGCCGGTCGCGGAGTCAACTCCGCGACAACACTCCGGCATACCCCGCGACAACACTCCGGCATACCCCGCGACAACACTCCGGCATACCCGCGACAACACTCCGGCATACCCCGCGACAACACTCCGGCATACCCCGCGACAA
>CAZJYH010000724.1:0-2791 GCA_964549365.1 uncultured Alphaproteobacteria bacterium | reverse complement strand
GGGAGGTCAGGAGGGGTTTTGTTGCCGGCAGTACGTTACCGTTGTTGCCACCGGTCGAACTCCCTACTACCCGATGTTCTCATCGGGGCCACCAACTCTTTGGAAAAGAGGGGGAGAAGAATTCCACGGCTCTGATATCGGGGGTACATCGGAAGAGATGACCACTGACGAAGGATGCATTGTGCAACAACGTCACAGGAAATTGGGAAAGCGAAATGCGAAACCTCAGCGCCGAACATCACCGGCGGAGGCGGGCGGCAGCGAAAGGTCAACCGACACCACGATTTCACACGCAGCATTTCTCATTGATCATTATCCGTCACGTTTTCGCATTCATCATTTTCCATTCATCCTTCATAATTCACCCTTCATACTTTCCCCTCGCCCTCACGATCGCACGCCGCGTCGGATCCCGGAATCACTGTTCTGCTTATCCTCACGATCCTTGTCGGTGTCCGGCATGAGCACCCAAAGCCTGCGGATGCTGTCGCGCAGCGCATCGAGATTGCCGGAACCGTACGCCGCGTGCGCGCTCTGCAGGTGACGGCTCGCCTCGGCACGATCGGTGAACTGTGCATAGGGGCTCGACAGTTCCTGATACCAGCTCTCCCAGAACGAGGGGCTGGAGAACGCCACGCGCGAGTGGATCCGGCGAAAGGCGATCGCAAGCCTTCCCAGCGCGTCTGCGTCGCGACGCTCGATCTGCCGCTCCGACTCCTGATACAGCTCCTCGATCTCCTTCCGATCGATCTGGCTTCCGGCTGCGGCCACGGTGTACATCGCGTTCGAGCGCTCCTCACGCAACCCCTCGAGCGCACGATCGAACGGGCTCTGCGGCGCGATCTTCCGGCGCAACAGGGCCATCTTTCCGCGAATCGTGGTGTAGCGCTGGTATATCTTGCGCGCGTCGTCGGGATCGGACATGCCGCCGGAACGGAACTCGTCGAATGCCAGCCAAAGATCATCCAACTGATTGCCGAGATCGCGAGCCTGAGTCACAAGCTCGAAGCGGTCCGCGTCGCGGGCAAGCAGCGTCAGCTTGTCGAGCGCGGCGCGCCCCTCGGTGATGTCCTCGTCCAGCACCGCCACCTTCGCCATCAGGTTCGGATCGTTGTCGCGCGCCACGTAGACCCGCTCCTGAAAATGTTCGCCGATGCTCGGCACGAACGCATGCACCTCCATGCGCCGCGAGGCATCGATCGAGATGGTCAGCTCGATTTCGGCCCCCTCGCGGATCGGTCGCGAAAGACGCTCCGCCGAGATCGAGAGCGCGCCGACGAACGTGTTGCTGTACGGATCGGGATACTCCCCCTCCCACAGCTTGATGGCGATCACGTCGCTCAACTGGCCGTGGCGCAGCGTGCGGCTTGCCTTGTAGGTCACCACCTTCTGCGCCGGGAGCAGAGTGGATCGGGGGAAAATCACGTCCATCTCCGGCTCACCCTCGGGGCCGAGGATCTCCGCGCCGATCGAATGCGGCAGCGGCGGTTCCGAAAGCGTGAGCCCGTGGCGGATCGAGAAGGTGTTCGGCCGGCACGGAACGCCCGCTCCGGTGGCCGACCGCAGCTCGATCGAGAAGGTCTCGGTTCGCCCCTCCGGAATGTGCACCATGGTCTCGAAATAGCCGTCGCGCAACGGGATCCAGCCGCTGTTCCAATGCCCGCTTGCGCCCGCGATGAAAGCCTCGGTTGGAATCACGCCCCCCTGCGCCTCGGCGCGCCCGGCCACGAGGCTGGTGGTGTCGGGCCAGACCGGTTCGAACGCGAGCGCGAGCTTCACGGTCCCGGCCTCGGCCGTCGTCTCCGCGGCGACCACGGTCATAGGGCATGTTGATGCGTAGATCGCCGCGCCGCGGGCCACCACGGTCATCGGGTCGATCGAGAAATCGAGCGGGCAGTTGAACGCGGCGCTCAGCGCGTCGCGCACGGCCGGCATCTGTGTCGGCCCCCCTACGAGCACCACCGACGAGATGTCGTCCTTTCCAAGGCGGGCCCCGGCGATCGCCTGCGTCGCCAGGTCGATCGTCTCGGCAAGCAGCGGCTCGATGATCGCGTTCAGTTCGGCCCGCGAGATGGTGATCTCCGCCTCGATCTCGCGGCCGGAATCGTCGGTGCCGACGTCGAATACGCTGACGATCGCGTTCTCGGAGAAGCTGAGGTCGATCTTCGCCTCCTCCGCCTTGCGCTGCAGGGCCCCCATCAGCCTGCGCTGCGAGGCATCGGCGGCGATCGCATAACTCTCACGCAGCCGCGGCAACAACAGCTTTCGCACGATGGTGCGATCGATGTCCTTCCCCCCCAGCAGGTTGTTGCCGCAGTGGTCGAGCACCGAAAGCTGCCCGTCGCGCGTGGAGACGACGGCAACATCGAAGGTGCCGCCGCCGAGGTCGTAGACCAGGAAACGCTTCTCGTGGGACTCGGTGCGCATCCCGCAGGCGATCGCCGCGGCAACCGGCTCCTGGATCAGGATCACCTCCTGCAGCCCCGCCAGCTTCGCCGCGCGCGAGGTGGCCTCGCACTGCAGCTGCCCGAACGCCGCCGGCACCGTGATCACCACCGCCGGCACGCGCTCGCCGGTCTGGCGCGCCACGTCGTCGAGCAGCGCCTTCAACACCTCGGCCGACAGCTCCTCGGCGGTCATCGAACGCCCGGACGCCGCGAACGTCTTCGTGTCGCTCTGCCCCATCCAGCGCTTGAACTCGGCCGCAACGTTGTCCGGATCGGCCATGATGGAGTTGTACGCGCGGCGCCCCACGATCACGCGCGAGGTCTTGTCGATCTGCACCACCGAC
>CAZJYH010000723.1:1925-2792 GCA_964549365.1 uncultured Alphaproteobacteria bacterium | reverse complement strand
GCCTCCAGGCGCTGCACGGCCGTTGCCGAGTAGAGCGAGCGGAAGCCGGTCAGAATCTTCGAGCCGCACGTCAGCTGCTCCCCCTCCACCGCGATGTTGTCCTTCAGCGCGATCGTCATCCCCGCGAGCCGTCCGGCCGTTCCGTTTCGCAGCCGATCGTCCACCTCGGCTGCACGTGCGGCCGCGCGCTCGTTGAACGTGGCGAGCAGCGCGTTGAGCGGCCTGTGCGTTTCCGCCGCGGCGAGCGCATCGGCGACGACGGCGCCGCATGAGGTCAGGCCCGCGTCGAGATTTCGGCGGAGGTCATGGTATGTGGCGTTCATTACGATCGAATCCTTCCGGCTGTGCGTTCCGAGGGCGTCGCGCGCATCGGCCTTTCCGGCGGCATGCGCGCGATCGCCGCATGAGCGATACGGCGCCAAAGTTACGATGAGGTCCGCATGTGGCAACCTCGATTCCGTGAATCCGCGTAACCATGAAGCCGCGTGGCCATGAAGCCGCGTAACCGTGCGCGCATCGTCGGCGGGAGCCCACAGGCGTACGCTCCCCGGTGTGCGCCCCCTGCAACGTCGGACACCGGAGGAGCGGCGGACCTCCGTCCGGTGTTCGCGGCGCCGGTGTTCGCGGCGGGTGCCTCCGTGCGTCAGGGATCCTCGCGGATGTAGTTCGGCCGCGCGTACGCGAGCCGGAAGCCGGCGCGAACCATGTTGCGATACGATGGGTTCGAGTGATCCTCCGTCTCCTCGCGCGTTTCGGTTTCGATGACCGTGCAGCCGAGCGCGATCGCATCGTCGATCCTGCGCGCCATGATCGCGCTCTGCGCGCCGCGCTTCCGTGCCGCCGGGAGCGTGCTGCCGATGCCGAGCC
>CAZJYH010000723.1:0-1915 GCA_964549365.1 uncultured Alphaproteobacteria bacterium | reverse complement strand
CACGGCCGTGGCCGAGACCAGCGCGCCGATCAGGAAGCGGTCCATCTGGACCATGAGCGGGTTGACGATGTTCACGGCCGTCATCCAGCCGCCGAACCCGACCAGCGGCCGGACGAATCCGCGGCGGAACGCGACGCCGTCGCGGAGGTAGAGTGCCCCGGTCCCCACCGGACGATCGCCGTCGTAGGCCAGGTAGTGGAGCCATCCCGGCCGCCCGACCCCGGCCGCCAGCCACGGCGCCGTCGTCTCCGGCACGCCGAGCCCGCCGCAGGCGGTCACCGCGAACCGAACAGCCTGCTCCGGCCCGACCCGTTCCACCCGCAGCTCCGTTGCGACCTCGGGGGCCGGCTCGGTGCCGCGCACCATCTTCACCCAGTTGTCGCGGCGGAGGAACCCCCGCGCCTCGAACGCCGCATGCAGCTCGTCGGTGAGGATCGTCGGGCTCGGCTGCACCGCGTATTTGCGCACGCCGGCCCCGGCAAAGCGCTGCACGATCGCGTCGAGCGTCTCCGGCGCGATCG
The DNA here is from genome assembly GCA_964549365.1 of uncultured Alphaproteobacteria bacterium. GTDB lineage: Bacteria > Bacteroidota > Ignavibacteria > OLB7 > OLB7 > JAFDZV01. The sequence continues at coordinate 1,394 of CAZJYH010000723.1, read as the reverse complement.
CCGTCGCCAGGCCGACTCCCAGCGCGCGGTTGAACATGATGCCCGGCACGCGCCCGCCCACCAGCAGGCCGCCGTCGGCGATCGGTTCGGCGCGCATCCGCACCGCGGCGGCGAAGTCCGGCGGCGCCTGCCGGAAGATCTCCATCCAGGCGTGTTGCTCGATGCGCTCGACCAGCTCGGCCATCTCCGTCGCGTTCATCGTGTCGATCGTTTCGGTTCCTTTGTTCATGGCTCATGCACCCAAGGGCTTGGTTGGTGTCGAGTTCCCCGGCGCTCCGCCGGCGTTGACGTCCACGGCCGCGAGCATCGCGCCGATGCGGCGCGGCGCGTTCCCCTCGAAGCCGACCGTCCCCTCGAATGTCGGAGGGTTCCGGAACGTGCCGAACAGGATATCCCAGAGCGGCAGGTCGCTGTAGTTCCAGGCGTGCACCCCCATCTCGTGATGTCGGCAGTGCGATTCCGGCCGTTCGATGATGTAGCCGAGCCACTGCGGCGTGCGCACGTTCCAGTGCTGGAACATCGAGTAGAAGGCGCCGATGAACCCCGTGAGCGCGGCGGCAAGCGGGTCCACGCCGAGCACGAGGACCGTGATGCCGATCGAGATGATGCCGGCAACGATCACCTCGCTCGGATGCGTGAACGCCGCTCCGGAGATGTCCATTCGGTTCGGGCTGTGGTGAAGCTGATGGAAGATCCTCCACAACCCGTTGAACCGGTGCTCGGCGCGATGCCATGCATAGTTGACGAGGCTGACGGCCAGATATCCCACCACCGCCCCACCCACAACGCCGAGCCCCGTCAGGTCCAGCAGACGGTGCTGCGCAAGCCAGTCCACCGGGATGAAGGTCGGCTGCATCACGTTGATCGTCAACAGCATCACCACGAACAAAGCGCCGATCGTGCGCCACCATGGGATCTTCGGGAACGTGCGCGCCGGTCTGAATTGCTCAACGACGAGAAACAGAACATAGGTTGCCGGGATCAGAAGCCCGAGAATGTCCTCCGTAGCCATACCTTCCTCCTGATTTCGTGGCGCGGATCGGCCGTCGTTTGTGGATCCGCACCGAACGGTGTACGTTGAATGTAAGTGAATCTCCCTTACGATGTAAGGTCGCCCATATGTCTACGAAGAAACCATCCGGTCCGGATGTTCCCCGGCGCCGGACACCGTTGTCGCGCGAACGGATTGCCGCGGCCGCGCTGCGGTTGATCGATCGGAAGGGGCTGGAGGAGCTGAGCACGCGCAAGCTTGCCGCCGCGCTCAAATGCGAGGCCATGTCCATCTATCATCATTTGAACGGCAAGGCGCATCTGTTGGACGCGGTGGCGGAGTTGCTGTTGCTGGAGGTGGAGATCGAGCCGGAAGGGAGCGGCACGTGGCTTGAGCGGCTGGA
>CAZJYH010000722.1:0-2792 GCA_964549365.1 uncultured Alphaproteobacteria bacterium | reverse complement strand
ATCTGCTCACCGACAAGAAGGTGATGTACATCGCTAACACAGATGAGGCCGGTGTGCTGCACGGCAACGAGCTGATCGATCGCGTGCGTGCGTTCGCCGAGAAGCGCGGATTTGCGGTGGTGCCGGTGTGCGCGAAGATCGAGGCGGAGATCGCGGAGCTCGACGAGGCCGATCGCGCGGCGTTCCTGGAATCGATCGGGCTTGCCGAGCCCGGGCTGAACGCCATCATCCGCACCGGGTATGGGCTGCTCGGCCTGCTGACGTATTTCACCGCGGGGGAGAAGGAGTGTCGCGCCTGGACCGTGCGCGCCGGAGCGATGGCACCCGAGGCCGCCGGTGTCATCCACACGGATTTCGAGCGCGGGTTCATCCGCGCCGAGGTGCAGAGCTATGATGATCTGCGCCGCCTCGGCAGCGAGCAGGCGATGAAGGATGCGGGGCTGTACCGCGTGGAGGGGAAGGAGTACGTGGTGAAGGACGGCGACGTCATGTTCTTCCGCTTCAACGTGTAGAGATCATGAGCGTGAAGTGTTCAGCGTGAAGCGTTCGACATGAGCCGTGGAGGGGCCGTGTGACAGGAGGGGCGTAATGTGTGGAACGCCTGCCATGAGCTCGCGGTCGCGCAACGTGAGATCACGTACGCAGCGCCGCATAACGCTACACGCTCGACGTCTACCGCCCCTTGCGCAGATCGTGTTCGGGGTAGAGCAGGCCGGGGTACATGACTTTCCAGGCGCTCCCTTCCCGCAGCAGATGAATGATGATCGGATCGTCCTCGCGCCGGCCGTCGATCAGGCGGCGCCCGTCGATGCGGAGCGCCACGCTGTCGCGCGAGCCACCGATCACCGTGATCTTCCGTTCCTCGATATCGCCGAGCGTGGTGCGGGCGGCCGCCCAGATTTTGTCGCGCGAGCCGAGCCTTCCCTGATCGATCATGCGGGCGCTCCGCTTCGAGAGCGATCGCCAGAACTGCTCCTCACGGCCGGAGTCGATCGCGTCGACGAAGGCACGGGTTCCCTCCACAAGTTCGGCACGGTTCCAGCCCGGTGAGAGATGTGTCGACGGAGCCGACGTGCGTGAAGGGCCGCCGGTTACCGCGTGCGGCGCCGCCGAGGCCGTGTCGCCGCTCCGTGCCGCGGGCGGGGTCTGCACGATCGGAGCAGGGGGCTGCGGCGCGGGCCGGCGGATGCTGTCACCCGATCGCGCGGGCGGCTCGGGGGTACCCTCGGCGCAGCCGATCAGTCCACAGAGCGAAAGCACCGTTGCGAGGACGGCGGCGGACCGTGATACGCGGTGCGGGAGGGAACGGAGATGAAGGTCGGGCATGGCACTCGGGTAGGCAGGATCGAATGTCGGAACTCGCTGCAAAGATCGTAAAACTCTTGATTGATGAAGCTGATTCTCTTCGATATCGACGGCACGCTTATTCGCGTTCGGCGCGACGTGCTTCACGGTGTGCTCAGTGACGTGGTACGCCACGGCACCGGCTACGCCGACGGTGTGAACAATCTGGAGCTGCACGGCAAGACCGACCGGCAGATCATGCTGGAGATATGCGAGGCGGCGGGGATCGAACGCGAGGAGGCGCTGCGCCGGTGTCCGTCGATGGAAGAGATGTTGTTGCGGAGCTGGCGCCGCGTATTGAACGCAGAGACGGTGGAGTTGCTCCCCGGTGTCCGCGAGATCGTCGAGCGGCTGAGCGGCGCCGAGGGGGTCTGCCTGGGCCTGCTCACCGGAAATCTGGAACCGGCCGCGCATCTGAAGCTTGCGCCGCACGGGCTTCACGCACATTTCGTCTGCGGATCGTTCGGGTCCGATGCGATCGATCGTAACCAGCTTCCTCCGATCGCATTGGAGCGCGCCCGAAAGGCGACCGGCGCCCCGATCACGTTCGAGGGGACGCTGATCGTGGGCGACTCGCATCGCGACATCGCGTGCGCGCGTGCATGGGGCATCGGTGTGCTGGCCGTGGCGACCGGATCGCTCAGCGCCGACGAGTTGCGTGGGCACGGGCCGGATGCGGTGGCCGAGACCCTGCTCGACGACGGTTTCATCAACGCCTTCATCGGGAGCTGACCCCATGCCGTACACGCCGACGTGTGGATCGCCGTTGCCGTCGCGGATCCCGTTGCACGCGTTCGGCATCGCGGCGGCCTTCATGTGGATGATATGCGTCGGCGCGACGGCGCAGGTGCAGCCGGGGATCGATGTGCTCGTCCGCGGCGGCTTCGACGGCCTCGAGGGGAAGCGGGTCGGCCTGGTGATCAACCAGACGTCGCTGCGCCGCGATGTGCGACGCTCCACGCTCGACGCGTTTCTTGCCTCGCGCGCATGCCGCGTGGTTGCGTTGTTCGCGCCGGAACACGGCATCGACGCTTCGTCCGGCGCCGGTGAGCAGGTCGGAGAGATGACCGATCTGCGCACGGGCCTGCCGATCCACTCGCTCTACGGTGCAACCAAACGGCCCACCGCCGCCATGCTGCGCGACGTGGATGTGATGGTGTACGACATCCAGGACATCGGCGTTCGCAGCTACACGTACATCTCCACGATGATCAAGGTGATGGAGGGATGTGCCGCCGCAGGTGTGCCGCTGGTGGTGCTCGACCGTCCGAACCCGATCGGCGGCGACGTGATCGATGGGCCGGTGCTCGATACGGCGTTCCGTTCGTTCATCGGGATTGTTCCCGTGCCGTACGTGTACGGGCTCACCGCCGGCGAGCTTGCGATGATGGCCAATGGTGAAGGGTGGCTGGCCGATGGCCTCCGGTGTAATCTGAGTGTCGTGAGGA
>CAZJYH010000721.1:0-2802 GCA_964549365.1 uncultured Alphaproteobacteria bacterium | reverse complement strand
CGATCCCCCGTGCAAATCGGGCAGCGATCAGAACTTGTACTGGAAACGGATCGTCGACTTGTTGTCCTTCAGATCCTCGAGCGTGCTGATCTCGTCCGTCTCGTACTTCGGCATCTCGTACCAGGCCGTGATCCGAAGGTTGTCGATGAAGTAGTTCAAGCCGAAGCCGAGCACCGATGACTTCGCGTCGCCCGACGACTTTACGTTGGCTCCCGACAGATCCGTGTTGCGGTCGAACACATCGTACTTCACCGCAAGCTGCAGCTGCGGGCCGATGTTCTGCACGAAGTAGCCGTAGAAGCCGGACTGGTTGCGGATGGCGAGGTTCGCCGCCGAGGCGCCCTTCACCACCACCACGCTGTCCTGCCCGCCGGAACCCTTGACGATGCCGACCGAGGAAGCACCGGCCGCGGTAGCTGCCGTGGGGCGCTTGCCGGCGAGGAATTCACCCTTGAGGATCGTGCCGCCGAACGGAAGAACGTCCAGGTAGATCTGGCCTTCAACGTTGAAGTTGGAGCGGTTGCCCCAGCCCTTCATGTTGCCGGTGGCGTCGTTGACCACCGTCTTCCTTGCCTCGCTCTCCCACTTGGTGATCGAGTCGCCGAGCTGCGGGATGCCGCCCTGATAGATCGAGGCGCCGAGATCGACCTGCACCGGCGACTCGGAGCCGAGCGGCAGCGGGAACGTCAGGCGCGCGATCAGATCCTTGTACGCGTCGGTTTCGTTGGTCACGATGCCGCCGCCGTTGAAGAGGCCGACCTGAAGCTTCGGGTTGAAATCGCTCGAGACGGCGGGGTTGTAGGTGAACATGAAGCCGAGGTCGCGCTCATCCGGATAGAAGGCGCGCACGATCTGCGAACGCTCGCTCGACTCGCGGGCGCTGGAGGAGAGTTCCACCTCGTAGTTCGGGCGATTGAACGCACCGACCTGAACGAACAGCTCGTCGTTCGGCATCAGAGTAAACTGGCCGTAGGCATCCTTCAGGCCAACGCCGCGCTCGGTGACGTCCGCCTGCAGAACATAGCTCATCTCGGTTCCGAGCTTGTGCTGGAACTTGACGCGCCCGCGACGGATCGTGAAAAGGTTCTTGCGGGAATCGGAATAGAACGCCCGCCCGCCCGGGTTGCTGCTCTGATCGAAGTGCTGCCACTCTGCCTGAATGTAGCCGGAGATCTTGATCGACTTGAGCTTGTCGACATCTGTCTCGAGAGTCGTGACGCGATCGCCCAGGCCGTTCAGCGATTCAGCCATCTCTTCCGGGGTCGGTGGTGCGGCTTGCTGACCGCCATCGTCGTTCTGAGCGTGAACGAGCCCGGTGCTGAATGCCGCGACAATGAGTAGCGACAGGATAAAGCGATTCATACGCTCCTACTGGGAAATTGGGTTTGAGTGAGACGCTGGGATGAGGCCGATCGAGGGAATGGGTATGCATGAGCTCAGCCGTGGCAGGCTGCCGTCGATCGGTTGAGATACGTGGGTCTCTGACGTCAATTGTGCGCGTTTGAACGCACTGTTGTACGAACCGGTGCAAAGCTACCCGGCGTGTATTATGACGCTGTTACGGCAGTGTTACCAAATCATTAACGGGGTGTTGGGGGGACGGCTTATGAGTGTTGGGTTAGGGGGCGCGCTTGTGTCCCTTCGCGTTCTCTGCGGTGAAATTTCTGGGGAGAAGTCGGCGAACCCCTCCTGACCTCCCCATTTGCCAAAGGCCGTTGACGTCCCTCGGTCCCTTCCGGTATATGGACGCATCGTCCGATAGCGAACAACCGCGAAGGCGCGAAGGGCGCCGAGAAATCTGTGCCTCGCCGCCGGAACAACCTATCTCCGCACCACGATCATCACGGATGTCGTTGCTCCCGCCGCGCTCAGCCGACAGCCGTAGACGCCGGAGGCCAGGCCGGGCGTCTCGATGCGAACCGCCTGCGCGCCCGCCGGCAGATGTGCGTCCAGCACGGTGCCCACCAGCGTGCCGTCGGCCGCGTACAGGCGGACGCGCGCACGGCCTTCCGACGGGAGCGTGAACCTGAGCACGGTGTGGTCGATCGCCGGGTTCGGCTCGGCGGTGAGCGCAACCGTTCCGGTGGGGAGCGGATCGCCGATCACGGATGAGCGATACAGGCGGACGCGATCCTGTGCATCGCAGAGTCCGATCGGCAGCGCGTCGCTCAATCGCTTCTCCGTCAGTCCGAACAGCGGCCCCAGCACCGAGGCATAGTAGCATTGGAATGAGATCTCGTGTCGGAGGTTTCCGTTGTCGTCCGGATGTTCCAGGTCGGGGAGGCCGCCGAACATGCGGCCGCCGTCGATCGCGGTGCCGAACACGAAATGCGGTGCGGCGGCTCCGTGATCGGTCCCCGATGCGTTCTCGAAGATCCGCCGGCCGAACTCCGAGTACGTCATCCCGACAACCCGCCGATCGATCCCCAGCGCCACCGTGTCGTCGTTGAACGCCTTCAATGCCTCGTCCAGTTTGCCGAGGAGAAAGCCCTGGTGCTGCAACTGGTTGCCGTGGGTATCGAAGTTGCCGATGTTCACCATGTAGACGCGGGTTCGCAGCCCGCCGGCGATCAGCCGTGCAACGATCGCCAACGATTCGGCGAGCGGGTTGTCCGAGGGATACGCGACCGCGTTCGCGGCGTTCAACGCGGCTCGGCGGATCGTCCGGGAGAAGCCGACGCTCTGGGCCTCGATGGTCCGGATGTAACGCCATTCCTCGTCGGCCGGGGTGTCGGCCGTGCGTTCATCCTGCAGCGCAGGAGTGCCGTTGACGAGCTCGTAGAAGGCGATCGGATCGGTGAG
>CAZJYH010000720.1:0-2803 GCA_964549365.1 uncultured Alphaproteobacteria bacterium | reverse complement strand
ATCCTTCATAATTCATCCTTCATACTTTCTCCTACCTGACCACCTGCAGCACGTACGTTGCGCGCTCGTTGGGCGCGGAGAGCACGCAGGTATAGGCGCCGACCGGGAGGCCGTGCGCCTCGAACGCGACACGGTACACTCCCGGCGCAAGCTCGGCATCGACAAGCGTCGCGACTCCGGCGCCGCGCCCATCGACGACGTACAACCGCGTGCGGCCACGGTCGGCGACGGCGTATTCGATCTCGGTGATGCCGGAGGTCGGGTTGGGGCGGGCGGCGGTGATCTTCGTGGCGCTCCCCCACGCCAGCAGCCGCGTGCCGCCGGTCGTGCAGAGCCCCTGCAGCGTGAACGTGCCGGGGGCCGTCGACACCTGCACCGGACCGTTCGCCGTGTCGAGCCAGCGGAAGCCCTCCACCACGAGCGGCGTGCTCTCGGCATCGCCCAGCGCGGCGATCAGCTCCACGCGGGCCAGCTCGCCGGATGTCATGTTCGCCGGACGCGTTCCGGTGACCGCGATCACGCGATCGTTCCCATCGATCGCGCCGGTGCTACCCTGTGGTGGGACCAACAGCGTACGGTTGAACCGCAGCCGAGCCTCGAACGCGGCGGCGCCGTTGCGATCGAGATACTCCGAGGCCGTCAACATGATCGGCACGATGACCCGATCTCCCGGCGCGGCCGTAACAGCAGGCGCCTCGATCGTGCTCGTTGCAGCCGTCGCCGGACGCACCGGACCGAATGCTGCGTTGCAGCCGTCGACGCTCACGACGGTAACGGTGTAGTCCCCCGGAAGCGTCGTCGAAAGGCGCCGGGCGGTGGCGCCCGGAATCGCCGCTCCGTTCATGTACCACTGCACCGTCGCGACCGCCGGCCCCCCCGTCTCGTCGATGTTCAACACCAGATCGTATCCGACCTGATCGACGCCGAGGATTACCGGGACTGGATACGCCACAACGCTCACCGGATCGGAGGCGCCGTCGCAGCCCGCCGCATCGGTCGCGGTCACGGTGTAGGCCCCCGCCGCGGCGACGGTGATCGAACTTGTCGTCTCACCGGTCGGCGACCACCGATACCGGGCATATCCCGGCGCCGCGGTCAGTTGCACGGTCTCGCCCGGGCAGAAGCCCGCGACGGATGCGGCGACCGTCGGCTTGAACGGCGGCCTCTCCGAGATCGTGATATCCGCCGTCCCCGTGCAGCCGTCCACGTCGCGCACGGTCACCGTGTAGGTGCCGGGCGCAGCGATGGTGATCGAGTCCGCCGTCTCGCCGTTCGGCGACCATCGATAGCCCGCATAGCCGACCGGCGCACGCAGCGTGATGCGCCCGCCGGGGCAGAAGCTCGTCGCGCCGGTGCTGGTGGTGATGGCCGGCAACAGGCTGGTGCCGACCGTCACGAAGAAGAACGCGCGCCCGGTACAGCCGGTGAGAGCGGAGGTCACCACCACCTCGACGGTATCCTCACCCGATGCGCTCCATCCCACCGTGATGGCGCCGGTCCCCTGTCCGCTCTGCACCCCCCCTCCCGCACCGCGCACGCTCCAGCTGTACGTGTCTCCGGGACTGCCGGAGGAGACCGCCGCTGTGAACGCGGACGTGGTGTTGATGCATGCGGAGTTCGGGCCGGCGATCACGGGCGTGGGCATCCCGTTCAGCGTGACCGATACCGGCTTCGATGTGGCACGGCATCCGTTCGAGTCGACGACGGAGACGAAGTACGTACCGGGCGCGGAGACGCGCAGCAACCGCACGGTGGCGCCGGTGCTCCAGAGGTACTCGCGAAATTCGGCGCCGGCGTCGAGGGCCACCGTATCCCCCGGGCAGAGCGCGAGCGAACGGCTGGGGACGATGGTCGGCACGATCGGATCGACGAGCGTGACGACGGCAGGCGGCGACGTCCCGGCACAGCCGCCGGCATCGCGAACGTTGACAGTGTAGACTCCCGGCCGCGCAATCTTGATCTTCCGCGTCGAGGCGCCGGTGCTCCAGGTGTAGCGCGTGAAGCCTGCCCCCGCGTCAAGCTCCACCGTGTCGCCGGGGCACAGGCGCAGCGGACGGTCGGCGGTGATGCGCGGCTCGAGCACATTGCCGACGGTCACGCTCAGCGTGTCGCGCGCGACGCAGCCGGATGCCGGGTCGGTCACGGAGACAATCACGAGATCGGTGCCGCCGGAGGTCCAGGCAACATCGATCTTCGGCACCGCGGCACTGCTCGTGATCGCCCCGGCCGGCCCGATCAGCGTCCAGGAATAACGAAGCCCACCCACGGCCGGGACCTCGTAGGATTGCTGAGAGTTGAGACAGACCAATGCCGGCCCGCTGATCCGCGCAACGGGGCGCGGACGCACGATGACGTGCACCGTGTCCGACGTCCCGACACATCCGCTGAGCGGCGTGGCGGTCAGGGCGTATGCTCCGGAGCGCGTCACCAGGATCCGGTCGTCCGTCGCGCCCGTCGTCCAGCGATACGTCGCATAGGCGGAGTCGGCGCTGAGGATCAGACTATCGCCGTCGCACATCACGGTGTCGCCGGAGCGAAGGATGCGCGGCTTCGATCGCGCGTTCTTCGTCAAGTCGATCCGCGCCGTTGCGCTGCAGCCGTTGGTGTCGGTCACGGTGACGGTGATCGAGCGAACGCCGATCGGGCCGTCCTTCACGACGATGCGCCGCCCGGTTTCGCCGGTGGACCACGCATAGGCCGCGTACTCGTTCCCCGGCAACACGGCATCGCCGGAGCCGGTCGGCACCGCATCGAGCATCGTGCTGTCCCCCTCGCAGAAGGAGGCCGGGAGCATCGGTTGAAT
>CAZJYH010000719.1:415-2806 GCA_964549365.1 uncultured Alphaproteobacteria bacterium | reverse complement strand
GTCGTTAACGGCACCACGCCGAGGGCGTTCCCCATGATCCTGATCCTGCCCGCCAACGCCCCCTCCATCGCGGTGAAGTCACCGTCCACGAATCTGCGCCAGTTTTCGACCTTCGCCGCGAAGCTCGTTAACGAACCCTCGGGAGCGTCGACCACGTCGGCGCGCCCGTCGGCATCCCACGCAACGTGCACAGGGGGGAGGTCCGAGTCGAGCACGTCGAAGCGGGCAACGCCGAAGCGCTTCATGCAGTCGGCGCCGTCGAAGGCATTCCATGCCTCGACAACCTCGCGCCACCAATCGAGCGTACAGATGCTCATGATCATCGTTCAATGAATGGTGAGGGCAAACGGGGAGAATCGCTCCTCCGATGGAACGCGGCCGATCGCAGACCGACATGGAACGCTCCGAAGGATGGGGATTGCATCGGCGCATGTTAACGAATGTACGGCAATGCGAACGCGAGGATGTGGAGGTGTCGGCCCACCCTGTTGGATCTCCACGCGTCTCGTATTTTCAGCGCTGCATCCACGCGCATCACGAACATCGGCACAGCACACAGGCGAGATCATGAACGGGAAGGGAACGTCTATCTCCGGCCCGCATCGTGAGCACCGTCGCGAGTCGCCGGCTCGCAGCCGTGCAGGCCCACGCCGAGCCGGCGGCTGTTACCGAGTATCACGCCGCAATTGGCATGTAGCTCGTCGCGCAGTTCTCTATCTTTGAGGCTATCCTGAACCTCAATGTGGCGGCCGTGCACCCGCGCGGCGCCCGAGAATGAACCATGATCGCAGCACAATCCATCGGCATACAGTTCGGCGGCGAGTACCTCTTCCGCGACGTCAACTTCATGATCAGCCCGGGCGAGCGCATCGGCCTGGTCGGCTCCAACGGCGCGGGGAAGACCACGCTGATGCGAACGTTGATCGGCGTGCAGCAGCCGGACGACGGCCGCATCAGCGCCGGCCGCCACGCGGTGATCGGCTATCTGCCGCAGGAGGGCGTGGTGCTCAGCGACGCTTCGGTGCGCGATGAGGTGCTGAAGGCCTTCGGCGAGGTGATGGCGCTCGAGGCGGAGATCTCCGAGATGACCGAGGAGGTGGGCCGCCGCACGGACCACGAGTCCGAGGCATTCGCCGCGCTGCTGGAGGAGCTGGGCGAGCTGCAGCATCGCTACGAGGCGATGAACGGATTCGCCGCCACCGGTGCCGCCGAGAAGGTGCTGATGGGGCTCGGCTTTCGTATCGCCGATCTCGACCGTCCGTGCGGAGAGTTCTCCGGCGGCTGGCAAATGCGCATCGAGCTGGCGAAGCTGCTGCTGCAGCAACCCGATCTGCTGATGCTCGACGAGCCGACCAACCATCTGGACATCGAGTCGCTGACCTGGCTCGAGACGTTCCTGGCGCGTTATGAAGGGGCGATCCTCCTGATCTCGCACGACCGCGCCTTCCTCGACGCCGTCTGCAATCGCACGTTCGAGCTGTCGATGGGGCGCCTGACCACCTACACCGGCAACTTCTCCACGTACCTCCGCCTGCGCACCGAACGCCGCGAACTGCAGCAGGCCGCCTATGAGAATCAACAGAAGTCGATCGCCGAAACCGAGCGCTTCATCGAACGCTTTCGCTACAAGGCATCGAAGGCATCACAGGTGCAGTCGCGCGTCAAGGCGCTGGAGCGGCTCGACCGCGTGAGCCAGGTGGAGGCCGACGAATCCTCCGTCCACTTCGCGTTCCCGCCGGCTCCGCGCAGCGGACGCGTGATGGCCGAGATGAAGAACATCGACAAGCGCTTCGGCGACAACCATGTGCTCGACGGCGTGGACTTCGCGCTGGAGCGGGGCGAGAAGGTGGCGTTCCTCGGCCGCAACGGCGAGGGGAAGTCCACGTTCAGCCGGATCATCGCCGGCACCGAGCCCTTCACCGGCGAGCGGATCATCGGGCACAACGTGGCGATCGGCTACTTCGCGCAGCACCAGGCCGAGGATCTGAACCCGAAGCTGACGGTGCTCGAGACGCTCGACGCGATCGCCACCGGCGACATCCGCACGCGGCTGCGCACGCTGCTCGGCGCGTTCCTCTTCCAGGGGGACGACGTGTTCAAGCCGGTGGGCGTCCTCTCCGGCGGTGAGAAGTCGCGGCTCGCGCTGGCGAAGCTGCTGCTGGAGCCGGTGAACCTGCTGATCTTCGACGAGCCGACGAACCACCTGGACATGAAGAGCAAGGAGGTGCTGAAGAACGCATTGATCAAGTTCGACGGCGCCATCATCGTCGTCTCGCACGATCGCGATTTCCTCTCCGGCATCGTCGGCAAGTGCATCGAGTTCAAGGACCGGAAGATCAAGGAGTACATCGGCGGCATGGGCTTGGCCAACAAGATCATGTACGACGAAGT
>CAZJYH010000719.1:0-405 GCA_964549365.1 uncultured Alphaproteobacteria bacterium | reverse complement strand
GAGGACTATCTGCTCCGCCATCAGACCGGCTCGATCGACGATGTCTTCGCGGCGAAGAAGCAGCCGAACACGGCGCAGGCGAAGGAAGCGTCGGACGGACTCTCCCCGAAGGAACGCAAGCGCATCGAGGCCGAGCAGCGGAACAAACGCTACGCCGCCACCAAGGACCTGCGCAAGAAGCTGCAGAAGGCGGAGGAGATGATCGCCAAACTGGAGGCGGAGAAAGGGGAGATCGACGGATTGCTCGCGCAGCCGGATGTCTACAACGACTTCGAGCGCACGCGCACGCTGCAGGCACGACTGGTCGAGGCCGAGCGACGGCTCGCCGAGCAGTACGAGATCTGGGGGAAGGTGGCCGGTGAGATCGAAGCCGCCGAGCGGGAAAACGGGTGAGAGCGTTTCTCT
>CAZJYH010000718.1:0-2820 GCA_964549365.1 uncultured Alphaproteobacteria bacterium | reverse complement strand
GGCGCGGGATTCAGGCTCTCCGTGAACCTCTCCGCCGGCCAGTTCAACGATGCCCGTCTTGTCGTAGACACTGAGAAGCGCGCGCTTGATTTTCTGCATGGGTACTCTGTGATGCGTGTTGTCGAAGTGAAGGAGAGCGAGATTGAGCGAGGACGCAATTGTCGGAAGCACTGTCCCTGAAGGCGAGCAAATATAACGAGCGGGCCGAACAGCGTCGAGAGGAGATGACGCCGGAAACGACGAGGCCGTTCCGGATACCTGATCCGGAACGGCCTGCGTGGTTCGTAAAGCTTTGCAATCAGGCGCGGCGGCGCTTGGCGGCCACGGACTTCGCGGCGGTCTTCCGTGCCGAGCCCTTCTTTGCTGCGGCGATCCCGGTGCGGCCGGCCACGGCCTTTCGCGCTGCGCCCTTCTTTCCGGCAACCGAGGTCTTCGATCCCCTGCCGTTCGCCTTCGCGGCGACGGTCTTGCCGGGGGCGGCCTTTCCGGAGGCGGCCTTCGCCGTCGCTGCCTTGGTTGTCGCGGCCTTCGCCGTCGCTGTCTTGACGGCGCTTCCGGCGGCGAGCTTTTCCGGGGCGGCCGGCTGCGCGTCCATCACGGGGGACTCGACGAGAAATGGCATCGGGTTGACCTTGGTGTCGTCGACGATCACTTCGTAGTGCAGGTGTGGGCCGGTGGCGGCGCCGGTGGCGCCCACGAATGCCACCACATCGCCGCGGTGCACGGTGTCGCCGAGCTTCACGTTCAGCCGCGATGCATGGCCGTACAGGGTACGATATCCGAAGCCGTGGTCGATCTCGATCATGTTGCCGTATCCGTTCTTCGTTCCGGAGAAGCAGACCACGCCGTCGCCGGCGGCGCGGATCGGGCGGCCGTGCGGCGCCGCGATATCGACGCCGGTGTGCATCTTCTCCTCGCCGCTGATCGGGTGCACGCGCATCCCGAAATTCGAGGTGTTGGAGCCCTGGCACGGGGTCAACAGCGGCAGTGCGCCGAGCAGCTCGCGACGTGCCTCGATGGCGCGGCCGATCGCATGGACGAAACGTTCCTGTTGCTCGATGCGGTTCTCCAGCAGAAACGCGTCGTTGCGCACGATCGGAAGCTCGACGTCGTTGTGCGGAGCGGCCGGGCGGAGGCCATCCTCGAGCGACGCGCTGAGCACGGGCAACGAAATGCGCGAGCGCAATGCGAGCTCCTCGCGCTGAAGTTGCGCGATCCGGTCATCGAGTTCCGTGGTAACGGTACGGAGCGAGTCGGCGATCAATACGAGCGGTGGAATCGGGACGCGAACCACGGCGTCGGCGATGGCGTGCGTGCGGGTGCCGGAGTGCAGCATCATGCCGACGGCGGCACATGCCGTGGCAACGGCGATCGAGGGACGAAGGTATCGCTTCATGTATCCTTTGCAATCGTTTCGAGAGGGGAAGGCCGGAACTTCGCCGAAGAGCAGCGGGCACTTGCGGCCGTACTTCCGGGCTTTCACAGTGGACAAATGCCGAACGGGTGATCCCTGAGGGGCGGCAATCTACACCCTGAAGGGGGCCCCGGCCATAAACGAAGCGATGAAATTTTTGTAATGGCTCGAAGCGCGCCGATGCGTCGGATTCCGACGCCGTAATCTAACTTGACGGCTTCGCCGTGGGCGGACAATCCGGGCCCGGCGGAGCCTTCCCATGACATATCGCAACACGATAAACGATGAATGAACCGATGGAGAGCGAGATCCTGATAGCGGCGCTTCAGTTCGCACCGGCGCGCGCGGAGGTCGGCGGAAACACCCGAAGAATGAGGGAGCTGACCGAAGGGCTGCGGGCGGATCTGCTGGTGTTGCCCGAGCTGGCGAATACCGGCTACTTCTTCACCGATCGATCCGAGCTGATGGATCTGGCCGAGGATGCGGAGCGCGGCGCGTTCTGTGGCTGGATGCGGGAGCTGGCGGCGGAACGTTCCTGTGTGGTGATCGGCGGCTTCGCCGAACGCGACGGAGCGGACCGGCTGTTCAACTCCGCGTTGGTGGCCCTTCCCGACGGGCGCGTGCGCGTCTATCGCAAGACGCATCTGTTCTTCAAGGAGCAGCTCGTCTTCACGCCGGGCGACACGGGGTTCTTCGTGGTGGACTGGGCCGGATGGCGTGTCGGCACGATGATCTGCTACGACTGGCGGTTCCCGGAATCGTCACGTACGCTCGCGCTGGCCGGGGCCGACATCATCGCGCATCCGTCGAACCTGGTGGCCGCGGCGTCGCTGTGGGGTCCGGCGATGGCGATGCGCGCGATCGAGAACAAGGTGATCGTCGCCACGGCGAACCGGCATGGGAGCGAAGAGCACAACGGGGAGCAGCTGACGTTCTCCGGGGAGAGCCGGATAATCGGGATGAACGGCGCCACATGTGTGCCGGCACCTGCCGCTGAGGACGCGTTGATCACGGCGCGGCTGGACCCGTTCGCCACGCGTATGAAGTCGTTCAACGGCATCAACGATCTGTTCGGCGATCGCCGGCCGGAGTTCTACGCGCGGTGAGTTCCGGTAAGACACTCGGCGAGCGGCCCCAGCAGAAAGGCTAGGAAACACCGCTATATCTCGGCGCCGGGGCGGACGCACCAAACCCGCAGAAGGAGAACCCGTGCCGGCTGGTGACGCGCCGGGTACGAGGAACGAAGCCGCCACCGATTTCGAGCAGCTGCTGGCGATCCTCGATCTCAGGCGCGTCTCCGACGACGTGTTCGTCGGTTCGCACCCCAGCAAGAACCCGATGCGGACGTTCGGCGGGCAGCTCATGGCGCAGTCGCTCGTCGCCGGCAGCCGCACGCTGGCCCCGCG
>CAZJYH010000717.1:0-2826 GCA_964549365.1 uncultured Alphaproteobacteria bacterium | reverse complement strand
CGAACAATCGGCTGACTCACGATGGACTCCTGTTGATGGTACGATTCTTGCGCATGGCGTTTGAACGCCGGCACCGGCACAACACCGATGACGCTCACGGCATCCACACGGCGGCGCCGATGCATGAAGGGGTCCGCGGTTGCACCGCGGACCCCTTCGGATCATCTTCCATTTCGGGCTTCAAGCGGCCGCGCGCCTCACTCCCCGATCGCGCGCGTGAGGATCTCGGCCTGCTCGCGTTGGTGCCGCTTCTGGCTTCCCGCGGCCGGGCTGCCGGAGGCCGGACGGCCGAGGTAGCGCAGCTTCTGCGTGCCGATCAACTGCTCGCCGATCCAGTGCGAGAGCGTGGGCCACATCCCCATGTTCTTCGGCTCCTCCTGTGCCCAGACGATGTCCGTCACATGGGAGTAGCGCTCCAGCTCGTGCCGCACCTCGATCGCCGGGAACGGGTACAGCTTCTCCAGGCGGATCACCGCCACGTCGTTCACGTTCGCCGCGCGGCGCGCCTTCACCAGATCGTAGTACACCTTGCCGCTGCAGAAGATCACGCGCCGTGCCGTGAGCGGGTCGATCGCATCGGTCTCCGGGATCAGGCGGTGGAACTCGCCGTCGGTGAAATCCGTGAGCGCAGAGGCGGCCTGCGGATCGCGCAGCAGGCTCTTCGGCGTCAGGATCACCAGCGGCTTGCGCACTTCCTGCTTGGCCTGACGACGCAGCAGATGGAAATACTGCGCGGCCGTGGTCGGGTACGCAACGCGCATGTTGTCCTCGGCGCAGAGCGTGAGGAACCGCTCGATGCGGGCGGACGAATGCTCCGGCCCCTGCCCCTCGAAGCCGTGCGGCAGCAGGAGCGTGACGCTGCTGGTCTGCTCCCACTTGTCCTCGCTCGAGGAGAGGAACTGGTCGATCACGATCTGCGCGCCGTTGACGAAGTCGCCGAACTGCGCCTCCCACAGAACAAGCGCGTCGGGGTCGGTCACCGAATAACCGTACTCGAAGCCGAGCACCGCGTACTCGGAGAGCGGCGAATCGTAGACCATGAGCTGCGCCTGGGAGTCCGCCAGATGATTCAACGGCACATACCGCTCATCGGTGTGTTGATCATGCAGCACGGCGTGTCGCTGCGAGAACGTTCCACGCTGCGAGTCCTGACCGGACAGCCGCACCGGTACGCCCTCCAGCAGCAACGATCCGATCGCCAACGCCTCGCCGAACGCCCAGTCGATCTTCCCATCCTGCACCGCCTTCGGGCGCTTCACGAACTGCGCCACCAGCTTCGGATGCGCATCGATCCCCGGCGGAACCGTCGAGAGCACCGAGACGATATGGTTCAGCATGAACTCCGGCACCCCGGTCTGCGGATTGCTCCACGTGGCCACCGGGTTCAAACGGTCCTCCTCCAGCGGGTCGCCGGTCGGCTCGGCGGTCGGCTGCGCTTTCGTCGCCGAGAGCAGCCCCTCCAGTCGCGTCTTGAACTCGTCCTCGAACGCATCAACCTCGGCCTGCGTCAACGTACCGTTGCGCAGCAGCCGCTCCGTGTAGACGACGCGCGAGGAAGGATGTGCCTTGATCTTGCTGTAGAGCATCGGCTGCGTGTAGCTCGGCTCGTCCGTCTCGTTGTGCCCGTAGCGGCGATAGCAGATCAGGTCCACCACAACATCGCGGCCGTATCGCTGCCGATACTCGAACGCCAGGCCCATCACATGAACGGCGGATTCGGGATCGTCGCCGTTGACATGAAACACCGGCGCGGCCACCATCTTGGCGATGTCCGTCGCGTACCGGGTGGAGCGCGTGTCGCGCGGCGAGGCGGTGAATCCGATCTGGTTGTTGATCACCACGTGCACGGTGCCGCCGGTGGAGTATCCGTCGAGCCCGCACAGGTTCAGCGTCTCGGCCACGACGCCCTGCCCAGCGAACGCGGCGTCGCCGTGCACGAGCACGGGCACCACAAGCGCGTGGCCGTTGGCCCCGGCGCGGTCCTGCAGCGCACGCACCATTCCCTCGACCACCGGGTTGACCGCCTCGAGATGGCTGGGGTTCGGCGAAAGTCGGATCGTGATCTGCTCGCCCCCCTCGGTCACGATCGTGCCGCGATCGCCGAGATGGTACTTCACATCACCGGAGCCGTGCACCGAATCGGGATCGCGGTTGTCCTCGAACTCCGTGAAGATCTTGGCCGGGCTCTTGCCGATCACCGTTGCCAGCACGTTCAGGCGGCCGCGATGCGCCATGCCGATCACGATCTCCTTCACACCGCTCGCGGCCGAACGCTCCACCAGCTCATGCAGCATCGGGATCGCCGTCTCGGCCCCCTCCAGCGAAAACCGCTTGTGGCCGGTGTACTTCGTCTGCAGGAACTTCTCGAATCCCTCGGCCTCGCTCAGCTTGCGCAGCACACGCTTCTTCTGCTCGGGCCCCAGGTTCGGGCTGTTCCGCCGCGTCTCGCACGCAGACTCAAGCCAGGCCCGCTGTTCGAGGTCCTGAATGTGCGAATACTCGACACCGATGCGCTGCGTGTATGTGTCGCGGAGGATCGAAAGGATGGTGCGAAGGTCGGCGCGATCGAGACCGGCCAGACCGCCGGTGAGGAAGGGACGATCGAAGTCCCAGATGGTGAGCCCGTAGGTGGCCGGATCGAGGTCGGGCTGATAGTCGATCGTCTCGCCGAGCGGATTCAGATACGCCTGCATGTGTCCGCGCTGGCGATACCCGGCGATCAGCGCCTGCACGCGTTGTTGCTTCTCGAGGACGTCCTCGCGGTTGGAGTTGAACAGCCCGGGGTTGCGGTCGCGTGCCCACGTGAGCGGCCGATACGGAATCCGG
>CAZJYH010000716.1:0-2831 GCA_964549365.1 uncultured Alphaproteobacteria bacterium | reverse complement strand
GACGCCGCAGCCCGCGCATCATCGATTCATTACTTGTCGGCTCGGCGGCCACAACCTACATTATGCGAACGCCGCGATCGTTCCGTTGAACAGCCCACACGTGGCGCGGCAATGTGACGTGTGGCAAGGAATCAGCATGGCTACGATCGACACACTCCCATCTTCGCCGGCGTCCGACGCCGACGCAACGGCCTCTGAAGCAACAGCCTCCGGCGCAACGGCCTCCGACGCAACGGCCTCCGATGTGACGGCCTCCGATGTGACCGTTGTCGACGCGGCGGCCTCGGACGCATCGGCTCCGGGAGCACCTGCTCCCGACGCGGCGTCCCCCGTCATCACCGACTTCCGACACCCGCAGTATTACATCAACCGTGAGTTGAGCTGGATCGACTTCAACGAACGCGTCCTGGAGGAGGCGGCCGACGAATCGCATCCGTTGCTCGAGCGGCTGAAGTTTCTGGTGATCTTCTCGACGAACCTTGACGAGTTCTTCATGATCCGCGTGGCGGGCCTGAAGGAACAGCTATCCGTCGGTGTGGTGGAGCTTCCGGCCGACGGGGTTACGCCGGCCGAGCAGCTGCGCGCGATCGCCGAGCGGCTGCGCCCGCTGCTGGTTCGCCAGGGGCAGATGCTGGTGAACGACGTGTTGCCGAAGCTTGCGCGCGCCGGAATCGATCTGCATCCGTACGACAAGTTGGCCGCCGACGAGCAGGCGCGACTGCAGGACTACTTCATGCAGGAGGTGTTGCCGGTGCTGACGCCGTTGGCGATCGATCCCGGGCATCCGTTCCCGCATCTTCTGAACCGAAGCCTGAACCTGGCGATCGTGGTGCGCGATCCTCGCAAGCATATCACCGCCGAGGAGTTCCACTTTGCGGTGGTGCAGGTGCCGAGCGTGCTTCGCCGCTTCATCAAGCTGTTCCCCGACATGCCGGGCGATCAGTACGTGCTGCTCGAGGAGGTGATCGCCGCCAACGCCGGAGCGCTGTTCCCCGGGCTCGACGTGCAGGCCGCCTACACGTTCCGCGTGACGCGCGACGCCGACATCGAGGTGGCCGACGACGAGGCTGAGGATCTGATGACGATGATGGAGGAGCAGGTGCGCCAGCGCAAGTGGGGGGAGGCGGTGCGCCTCGAAGTGGACGATCGCGCGCCGCAGTACATTCGCGACATCCTGATGGGCTCGCTGGAGCTGGAGCCGATGGACGTCTACGAGACCACCGGGCCGCGCAATCTGACGGACTTCATGCAGCTGTATCGGCTCGACTATCGCGATCTGAAGGACCGACCGTTCAACAGCCGCGTGCTTGAGAGCTTCCGTGACGAGGAGCGGAGCATCTTCTCGGTGATTCGTTCCGGCGATGTGCTGCTGCATCATCCGTTCGACTCGTTCACGAACGTGGTGGACTTCATCCGAGCGGCCGCGCGCGACCCGAAGGTGCTGGCGATCAAGCAGACGCTGTACCGTACCGGCGGCGACTCGCCGATCGTGGCGGCGCTGATCGAGGCGGCAGAGAACGGCAAGCAGGTGACGGTGTTGGTGGAGCTGAAGGCGCGCTTCGACGAGGCCACCAACATCGTCTGGGCCAAACAGCTGGAGCAGGCCGGCGTGCACGTCGTCTACGGATTGATCGGCTTGAAGACGCACTGCAAGATCGCGATGGTGGTGCGGAAGGACGACACCGGCAGTCTGCGCACCTACCTGCATCTCGGCACCGGCAACTACAACCCGGGAACGGCCCGCCTGTACACCGACGTGGGCGTTATCACGGCCGATCCCGACTTCGGTTCCGACAGCGTGAACCTGTTCAACTACCTGACCGGCTACGGCTCGCCGACGGAGTGGAAGAAGCTGGTGATGGCGCCGCTGAACCTGCGGGCGCACATCCTCGCGATGATCGATCGTGAGGTGGCCGTGCACACCGCGGGCCGGCCGGGGCGGATCATCGTGAAGATGAACGCCCTGGTGGACGACGAGGTGATCCGTGCGCTGTATCGCGCATCGCAGGCCGGGGTGCAGATCGACATGCTCATTCGCGGCGTCTGCTGTCTGCGCCCGGGGCTTCCGGGCATCAGTGAAAACATCCGGGTGTATTCGATCGTGGGACGGTTCCTGGAGCACAGCCGCATCTTCTACTATCGCAACGGCGGCGACGAGCAGGTCTACCTCGGGTCGGCCGATTGGATGCCGCGCAATCTGAACCGACGGGTCGAGCTGGTGTTCCCGGTGGAGGACGTGGCGAACCGCGAGCGGCTGAAGGAGATCCTGAACACGTATCTGCGCGACAATGTGAAGCTGCGCCGCCTGGAGTCCGACGGTAGCTACACGCGCCGCACTCCACAACCGGGCGAGCCGCTGTTGAACGCGCAGGAGTATTTCCTCGCGCAGATCAAGCAGAGCGATCCTGCGGTCGAAGGCGCACCGCGTCCGAAGCGTTCCAGCAAGACCGGGTGAGGGGCATTGACCGTGACGGGTGGGGCTTGATGCAGCGTTGAGCCATCGCCGTCTGCGGCTTGGGACAATGAAGAATCATGAATGCTGAATGAACTGTGAGCGAATGAGCAATGCTGAATGACGAATGCGGAACCGCAGAGAACAGTGTATGTGAAGCATCGCAACGGCAATGCGCGCATAACGCTCAACGTGCCCCAACGTGGAACGTGGCACTTGGAACTTGAAACGTTGAACCCCAAGCATCACGCTCAACGCAGAACGCTACACGCTTCTTCCCTTGCTTCCCACCATAAATTCCGCTACGTTCCTCCCGTGCATGCGTTACCCCAATACAGGATTCAACTTCCTGTACAATGCATACGCAGTCTGCCATCAT
>CAZJYH010000715.1:0-2833 GCA_964549365.1 uncultured Alphaproteobacteria bacterium | reverse complement strand
AACCGGGATTGTCATCCCTGTGCCTGCATCCCGATCCTATCGGGGCGTAAGCGGGGCTCCACGTCGAAGCCTCATGGATGCGCTTCGCAGCTCTTCGAGTCCCGCTTTCGCGGGAATGACCGGCCATACGCAAACGTCGTGATTGATACCGACCGGCGCGCACTCCTGCTTTGCAGACAGGCTCTGAGGCTTCCCACGGGGCATTACTCTTGCACGGCTCCCCCCAAATTGGTAACTACCTCGCCTGTTCACTTGACAACCCGGCGCCGTTCCGTTCTCTTCCAAATCATTCCTTCCTGATCTCATGAAGCAGTTCAACCTATTGGGCCTCGGCCTCGTTGCCCTCGGGCTCGCCTTCTGCGCGTCGATAACCGGATGCGGCAAGGACGAGACCACCAACCCGGTCACGACCGACAGCACCGTCGCCCCGAAGGCCGGAGCCACGTACACGTACTCCTACCAGCGCCTCAACGAGGACAGCGCGGCGGCGGGGTCGCCCTCCACGCTTGTGCAGACCGTGCTCGGCACGTCCACCTCGATCGACGGCAAGCAGAACGTGCACGCGATGCAGAGCGGGATGGGGACGAAGTACTATTACTTCGAGGCCAACGGCGACGTCACGGTGGATGCCGATGCGAACATCCTGCAGCCGGCATTCCTCAATGCGCCGACGTACAATCTGACCAAGGCGTGGTACACGCTGCCGATCGCGGTGAAGACCGTCCGGCACGATACGTTGATCAACACGCAGAACTGGAACAACGGCACCATCGGCGGCCTGCCGCTGTTGATCCATGCAACCTCCGAGCAGACGGGTTCAACAAACGTGACGCTCGGGACCGAGACGTTCAAGGCGGTGACCGGGACCACCGTGCTCGTGGTGCAGGAGGCGTCGTCGCTGTACCGGGTGCGGATCCAGTGGACCTTCGTGCCGAAGCTCGGCTTCTTCTCGGAGCTGGACGAATACGTCCCGCCGGGCTTCTTCAGCGGCGCGGTGAACGCGGGGGGCTACGTACTGAAGCTGACCGCGTACACGAAGTAGCGGCGGCGAGCAGCGAGTGAGAAACGTCGGAACGGCGGGGTGAGCGCATGGCTTGCCCCGCCGTTCTCCGTCAGTGGCCCGGGTGCGCCGGTCATGCGCTGCGGGCCGCCTGTATCAATCGGTACCGGGTGGCGGTATCGGTGGCGCGCGGGAACGTATCTTTGTCGCGCCGTTGTTCCGATCTCGTGCCGCATGGCGCGAGCGGAGCCTCGGCGCGAGCCGGGCCCGGCGCCCGGCCGATATCGTACGGAATCCCTTCGCCGCGCGCATGCCGTGCGGCAACCGCTTCCCGGAATCAATCCCTCCAATGCGCGGATACAATACAACCCACGACTTCATCGAAGCGCTCGAACGCGCCGGCGAGCTGGTCAGAATCAAGGCGGAGGTCGACCCCGATCTCGAGATCTCGGAGATCGCCATCCGCGTGATGCGCGGCTACGGGCCGGCACTGCTGTTCGAGAACGTGCGCGGCTCGCGCATGCCGCTGTTGATCAACGCCCACGGCTCGTACAGGCGCATGTCGATGGCGCTGGGGGCGGAGTCGCTGGATGAGATCTCGGAACGGATCACGTCGCTGATCGACATCAAGCCGCCGACATCGTTCAAGGACGCGCTGAAGATGCTGCCGCAGATGGCGCAGGTGCGCAAGTTCCCGCCGCGCACCGTCAAGAGTGCCGCGTGCCAGCAGGTGGTGTATCGTGGCGCCGAGGTGGATCTGGGGATGATCCCGGTGATGAAGTGCTGGCCGGAGGACGGCGGGCGGTTCATCACGCTGCCGCAGGTGATCACGAAGAACCCGGAGACCGGGGCGCAGAATCTCGGCATGTACCGCATGCAGGTCATCGACCGCAACACCACGTTCATGCATTCGCAGACGCATCACGACACCGCCCGGCATCTGAGGATGTACCGCGAGCAGGGGATCACGCGTGTGCCGTGCGCCGTGGCGATCGGCGGCGCGTCGGTGGCCACCTACGCCGCCACCGCGCCGATGCCGCCCGAGCTGGACGAGTGGCTGCTCGGCGGCTTCATGCGCGAGGAGCCGGTGGAACTGGTGAAGGCGCTCGAGAGCGATCTGCGCGTGCCTGCCGAGGCGGACATCGTGCTCGAAGGCTACATCGATCTGGAGGACTTCCGGACCGAGGGGCCGTTCGGCGACCACACGGGTTTCTACACGCTGAAGGATCAGTACCCGACCTTCCACGTCGCCACGATGACCACGCGGCGCGATCCGGTCTACTGGAGCACCATCGTCGGCCAGCCGCCGAAGGAGGATTACTTCCTCGGCAAGGCCACCGAGCGCATCTTCCTGAACATCCTCAAGAAGACCGTGCCGGAGATCGTGGACATGAACCTGCCGATCTTCGGCGTCTTCCATAACTTCTGCTTCGTCTCGATCCGCAAGGAGTACGCCTTCCACGCCCGCAAGGTGATGTACGCGCTCTGGGGGCTCGGGCAGATGTCGCTGACGAAGTACATCGTGGTGGTCGACTCCGACGTGGACGTGCAGAACACGGACACCGTGATGTTCCACGTCGGCGCGAACGTCGATCCCCAGCGCGACATGCAGTTCGTCTACGGGCCGATCGACGTGCTCGACCACGCCTCCGACATGACCGGCCACGGAAGCAAGGTTGGGATCGACGCCACGCGGAAGTGGAAGGCCGAGGGCTTCCCGCGCGAATGGCCGCGCGAGCTGGAGATGTCCGCCGACGTGATCGCGAACGTCAGCGCCCGCTGGCGCGAGTACGGCCTGCCGGAATCGTTGAAGGGGACCGATGCCGACGCGCG
>CAZJYH010000714.1:1628-2836 GCA_964549365.1 uncultured Alphaproteobacteria bacterium | reverse complement strand
CGTTGCGTCTTGTTGTGCTGATCCCCCTTGTGTTGTTCCGATCCCCTATGCGTTGTGTCTTGTTGTGCCCGATCCCCTTTGTGTTGTGCCCGATCCCCTTTGTGTTGTGCCCGAGTTGACTCGGGCACCCGGCAACGACGCACCGTAAGCGGCGGCCGCGATCGGCGGGCCGACTCCGCGACAACAGCCGCGCGCGTTCGTCCCCCTTCGGCTCAGGGCGCAGCCGCGCTATCGGTTCCACATTCGGCATTTCCAATTTTCAATTTCCCGACGCCGTATCTTCCCGCCCTTCCCGTTCCCGGCACACGCCGTGATGAACGTGCAACCGAAACGCAACGCCCCGAAGAACAGGACGATGAACACTCCGCCCCCCCGCGCCCGGCTTCGCTCGCTCATCCTCCTTTGCGCATCGACGGCGGGCCTGATCGGCCTGTTGCTCATCGTACCGGCACACGATGCCGCGGCCGAGATCGGCTCCGGCGGTCTTGCGGGCATCCTCGGCTTCGGATTTCTGCTGGGGCTCAGACACGCGCTCGATGCCGATCACCTCGTCGCCGTCGGCACGATGCTCAGCGGCCGCGCCGGCGCGCGCGAGGCAGCGATGATCTCCGGCATGTGGGGCCTCGGACACACGGTAGCGCTGCTGATCGCGGGATCGGCGGTGGTGCTGTTGCGCCCACGGATCCCACCGTTCGTCTCACCGATCCTCGAGACCTGCGTCGCGGCCATGATCCTCGGGCTCGGTCTCAACCTGCTGCTCACAGCGCGGCGTCGCGGCGGCGTGCGCATCCACGGACACCGCCACAGCCACGGCGTGGTGGAACACTGGCATCCGCACGTGCACTTCGGAGATGAGCCTGAGCCTGGGCCTGCGGGCCATCACCCGATCCGCGCGGCCCGCCGGCCGTTCCTCGTGGGGATGATGCACGGCCTCGCCGGGTCCGCCTCGCTGGTGATGCTGGTGCTGGCCGAGCTTCGCAGCCCGTTGACCGGGATGATCTACCTCGGCGTGTTCGGTATCGGTTCGATGATCGGCATGGTGACGCTCGGCCTCGCGTTCGCCCTCCCCTACGCGATGCTGCGCGGCCGCTTCGTCGGCATCGAGCGGCGCCTGCGTCTTGTTGCCGCGGCAGCGAGCATCGGGTTCGCGTTGATGCGGATCTACCGGATCGGGTTCGGTGGCCGCGAGATGTGACGATGGAAGATGC
>CAZJYH010000714.1:0-1528 GCA_964549365.1 uncultured Alphaproteobacteria bacterium | reverse complement strand
GAGACACAGGGATAGGCGAGACACAGGGATAGGCGAGACACAGGGATAGGCGAGACACAGGGATAGGCGAGAAGCGATGGGCGCATCGATCGGTCTCAGCGCGACGGCACGGCATCCCCGGGCACATATTCCTTCCCCCCGGCGGTGATGAACTGCCCCCAGAGGAAATCGTATGGATGAATCGCCCGCACTTCGCGCCCGTCACGAACCACGGCGCGCCCCTGATTGTACCAGAGGAAGAGACCGCCGTACAGATTCCGCACGTTCGTGAAGCCGGCGGCATGCAGCCGACGCGCCAGCTTGGCACTGCGTGCGCCGACGGAACAGTAGACAACGATCGGCTCCCCGGGGGCAACCCGTCCACGCAGCGAGTCGACGAACGCCGCCGCGTTCGCCGGGTCCGCACGGAGCGCTCCCCGCAGATGACTGACGGCAAACTCCTCGCCCGCGCGGACATCGAGCAGCACGGGGGCGGCGCCGGAACGGATCTCGCCGTCCAGCTCCTCAGGGCTGATCAACCCCACGTCCGCGTAATCGGAACGGTACATCCGATCGAGGAACCAGGAGAAGCCGGCGTCGGTTTTCGTGACGGCCACGAACGCCGCGCCTCCCAGCATCGCCGCGGCCCCGGAGATCATCGCCACATATCGCCCTGTTCGTTTCATGCCTGCCTGCATCCGATTGATGAAAACGCTCCGTTGAACGTGGGGGGGACGGCATCCGGGATGGAGCTTCGCCCCGGGTCGTGTTATATTCACGTGGTCATCGAATGCCGTGGAGCAAATTCCACGCCGCGGCATCCGGCGCTAAACCGAAGATCGCACGCGTGGTCTTCGCAACGGTGCACTCCGATGTCCCGATCCAAGATTATCCGATCCAACCCGGCAACAACGATGCAAAGGATCACATTCCTCTCACTCACGTTCCTGATCGCCGCCGTGTTCAACGCGACGGCCCAGCCCGGCTCGAAGTCCGTGATCGACAGCCTGTACAAACCGCGCGAGATCCCGCGCGCGATCGACAGCACGCTCACCCAGAAGTACGTGAGCGAATTCGGCTACAGCTTCATGCTGCCGGCGAAGGCGAAGTTCAACACCATCGGCTCGGCCGTCAACAAGCCGGGCGAGACGCAGATGGCCAACTTCATGCTCACCGGCGGAGCGGGCGCGCTCAAGATCTGGAATTACAAGGAGACGCAGGTGGTGCCGCCGAACTACAAGGTGATCGACAGCGCCATCTTCTACGACAAGGATTCCGTGGGGGTCAACGGGAAGCTCCACACACGCACCTACATTCTCGACTCGATCGTGGTGCGCATCGAGGCCCTGTTGACGCCGAAGGGTGAGGCGGAATACGGCCCGCGCCTGCTCGCCATCTTCGACAGCTTCGTGGCCCCGCCCGCCGCCCGCAAGGAGATGCCGCTTTGGCGATTCGAGTACGGCCGCTTCCACAACGGACGCAACTACGACGACTGGGAAGCCCCGAAGTGAACGACACTCCGGCTCGCTCGCGCCGCCGGAGTGTGCGG
>CAZJYH010000713.1:835-2848 GCA_964549365.1 uncultured Alphaproteobacteria bacterium | reverse complement strand
GAGCTGATCATGCTCATCGGCACAACGCTGATCGGCGGAGAGGATCCCCTCGACGCGCTCGCCGTGCGCGCGAACACCTACGGTGCGGGCATACCGCGCCCACTGAGCACCGACGTCGACACGGCAATCGACAGCATCATATCACACATCGCCGCCGGCTCGACAAAGCCGTTGGAGAAAATTCTGTACGACGACTACATCGTTGCTCAGGATGCGGCCGGAGCACTCGATCGTCTCGTCGATGCATTCAACATGATGCTCGGCCCCGACCCGCTTGGTGAAATTCTGGCCCGGTTGACGCCGCGAGTTTCGGCGAACCTTCACCTCGGCGTCGGGATCACCTTCCCACGAACCGCCCTGCAGCCCCGGACTGCCGCAGGAGCGGTGATCGAGGACCGCAATGAGAAGTTCCAGCTCGTCTTCGACGTCGGCGAGTTCCACTTCAGCACCCACGCCGGCATCGGCTACAGCACCGATCTCACCGTCACCGCCGCCCCATATCCCAAGGCCGAGATCGCGAACACCGGCATCGTCATCGGCTTCACGAAGGCGCGCCTGGATTTGAGCCGCACCACGAACATCCCGGAAGCCGACGCCGAGGGGCGGCCGAAGGACTTCGTCGGCATGTTCATCGCGGACGCATCGGTCACGCTTCCGGGCTTCTGGACGGACCCCGCCGCCAACGCAGAGATCCGCGGTCGCAACCTGCTCGTCGGCACCGGAGGCTTCAGCGGCACGCTCAGCATGGCCGCGAAGGCCGGCGCGGTCGGCACGCCGCTGGTGAAGCTGAAGCTCGGCTCCGGGTTCGAGCTGGACCTCGACACGTTCGCGGTGAGCTTCCGGCAGAACGTCGTGCTCGGCTCCGACGTGAAGGGAACGATGCGCATCCCGGGTTTCAAGGATGCCGCCGGGGCCGACCTGAAGATCGACGTCGAGGTGCATTTCAACGACACCGGGTTCACGCTGAAGGCGCGCAACACGGCCGGCGTCAACGTGATCAAGCTCCCCGACGTGTTCTCGCTCGATGTCCGTGAGCTGAGCGTCGGGTCGAAGAACGGCGACTACTTCGTGGGCGTCAGCGGAACGATCTCCTTCAGCGACCTCCCCAGCCCGATCGGCTCGTTCCTGCCGGAGAAGGTGGAGATCAGCAAGCTCATCATCTGGTCCAACGGCCAGTTCGAGTTCGAGGGGGGCGGCTTCGTGCTTCCGAAGTCCGTCGGGTTGAAGGTGGGGCCGGTGGAGCTGTCGGTCAGCGCGCTGCACATGGGCTCGGTGAAGCTGCCGCTCGGCACGGCGATGCGCGACTACAAGTTCTTCGGCTTCGACGGCGGCATCAAGAGCGGGCTCGGCGGCGTCGACGCGCACGGCAAGGGGATCAAGTACTATTTCACGGTCGACGACAAACCGTCGGAGGGGCGCATGCACCACGCGTTCCTGAAGATCGAGTCGATGGAGATCGACATCACGCTCCCCGGCAACGTCTCCGAGGAGGAGGCGGCCGTGGTGATCAAGGGCTGGCTGGCGATGAACAACAGCACGGACCAGGGCGCCGCCGCCGGGGAGTCGCTGACCGAATACGCCGGCGGCGTCACGCTGAAGCTGCCGAAGCTGGACATCGAGGGAGGCGCCCACATGCGCATCACTCCGGCGACCGGCGCATTCCTCGTCGACGCCGATCTCGAGCTCTCCTCCCCGATCCTCGTCGGCTCCACGGGACTCGGCATCTACGGCTTCCGCGGCACGATCGGCAACAAGTACGTCCTCTCGAAGAAGGCCGCCGGCGTGGGAGAGAACGCGTCGTGGTGGGAGGCGTATCGCGCGCCGAAGCTCGGCGTCAACGTGCCGAAGTTCGAGCGACGCGACGGCTTCTCGTTCGGCGCGGGGGTGACGATCGGCACCGCCGCCGACAGCGGCTACACGTTCTCGGCGCGTCTGTTCTTCCTGCTGTCGCTGCCGAAGGTGTTCCTGCTGGAGGGGCAGGCCTCCATCCTCAGCAAGCGCCTGGGCTTCGAC
>CAZJYH010000713.1:0-825 GCA_964549365.1 uncultured Alphaproteobacteria bacterium | reverse complement strand
TCCCCCGTTCTACGCCGCCATCATCATCAGCGACGAGGCGATCGAGGCCGGGTTCGGCGTGCACATGCTGGTTCCCTCCAGCGGCAGCTTCGCCGGCAAGATCCTGGACCTGAACGCGAACATGGAGATGGCCTTCTTCTGGCGGCAGGCCTCGGCGTGGTATCTGAACATCGGCCGCGATCAGCCGCGCGAGAAGCGCGTGTCGGCCCGGCTGTTCAATCTATTCGAGTCGTACTCCTACCTGATGCTCTCGTCGAAGGGGATCAAGGTCGGCTCGGGCGTCGAGTGGCACATCGAGAAGAGCTTCGGCGGGATCGCGAAGGTGGGGCTCGGCGCGTCGCTCGACGTGGCCGGAAGCCTCAGCTTCAACCCGGTGCAGGTGGGCGGATCGATCCGCCTGGCGGGTTATGCGGAGCTGAAGGTGTTCGGCATCGGATTCCGACTGGATGTCGGCGCCACGCTCGGCGCCGAGGCACCGAAGCCGTTCATCATCTACGGTTCGTTCTATCTGAAGATCAAGACCCCGTGGCCGCTCCCCGATGTGAAGATCAGCGCCAGCCTGTCGTGGAACTTCAATCCGGACGTGGACCGCACGCCCGTCGGGGCCATCGAGGCGGCGCATTACACCGGAGCCACCGCGGCCGAGCGACTGGCGGCCTACCGCTCCGAAGGGCGCCACGCCGTGAAGGCCCTGCACATGGTCACACAGGAACCGTTCGTGCTCAACTTCGTCAACGCCGCCGACCCACACGACAGCGCCCTGCCCCGCATCGATGAGCAGAACGACGGAGAGTGGATCGGCGACTTCGGCGAGTTCATCATCCC
>CAZJYH010000712.1:0-2851 GCA_964549365.1 uncultured Alphaproteobacteria bacterium | reverse complement strand
GCGCTGCGCGCGGCGTTTCCCGGCCACCGCTATCTGCCGCGCGACGGCTTCCTCGCCACGCCCGGCCCGCATTGCCGCCATGCCAAGGTCTCGCATGGCTGCCGCGGTGGCACGCGCCTTCGGGAATCGCGACTCCAACAGTCGCAGGGTGTCCAGCCCGCGCGACGTATCCCCGAGGGCCAATCGATTGCGGCCGATCCACAGCCACAGCTCGGCGAGGCATTCATCGCCCAGCTTCGAGTGGTCGAAGGAGTTGAACTCGGCGGCGGCCTCGGCGTTGCGCCCTGCCGCCTGGTAGATCTTTCCCCTTTCCATCGCAATCGTCACGAGAAGCGGGCAGGTCGGCCGATCCCGCACCTCGTCCTGCCGCTCGTCCGCCAGTTTGTCAAGCGCCTCGCGCACCGTCCGATCACGATCGTGTAGGCGGCACGAGCGCGTTCCATTTCATCGAGATGTTCATAGGCGTCGGCGATCATCAGATATGCCGCGCCGTTCAGATCGTCGCGCCGCGACCGCGGCAGAAAGGCATTGAGCAGGGAGATCGCGTCACGATAACGCGCGGTGCGGGCGGCGATGTCGCCTCGCATGTAGAGGGCATCAACGGCCATATCGGTCCCTGCATGACACCCCGCATATGCGCCGAACAATGTGTCTGCCTCCGCCAGGCGCCCACGGCGATATTCGGTGAGCGCGGTCTGATACGCGACGTACGCTTGCTCGGCCGGCGAGGGGTTCAGCTTTACGGTCGCCGCATATGCATCGATCGCCTCATCGTAACGCCCGAGAAGATAGAGTGCATCGCCGCGCCGGATCTGGGCTTCCGGTGTGTAGGCCGACAGTGGATACGCCTTCGCCAACTGACCGAATGCGGTCTCCGCCTTGTCGAACTTTCCGGCCTTCAACTGTGCCCAGCCGAGTGTATAAAGCGCATCGGCCGTGTGCGTGGATCCGGGATACGTCTCGAGCAGCGACGTCATCGCATCGACGGCTGCCTTGTACAGTTCCGAGAGGTAGTACGATTCGCCGAGGCGATAAAGCGCCTGGTCGGCACCGGGGTCGGTGGGGTAATGCTCGAGGTAGCGGTTCAGCACCGTGATCGCTTCGGCATACCGCCCGACGCGCGTTAGCGTGATGCCGCGCAACAGCCGGGCTTCGGCGCCGCCGGGCATCGATTCGCCGGTTCCCGCGGTTGACGGGATCACGCTGTC
The DNA here is from genome assembly GCA_964549365.1 of uncultured Alphaproteobacteria bacterium. Lineage (GTDB taxonomy): Bacteria > Bacteroidota > Ignavibacteria > OLB7 > OLB7 > JAFDZV01. Next base: position 1,643 of record CAZJYH010000712.1, on the reverse strand, counting down.
GGCGGCCTCGAATGCGCGGATCGCTCCGTTCGGATCGTCCTCGCCGAGCTTTGCCACGCCGAGGAGCATCGCCGCCCTGACGTGCATCCCGTTGGAGCGTGCAGCGCGGGCAGCCGCTGTAAACAGACTGTCGGCCGCTCGATAGTCGCGCCGCAAATAGGCCGCCACACCCAGTTCCAGAAGCGCGCGATCGTACATCGCGTGTTCCGGGTTCGCTGCGACAGCCTGCAGCAGGGTGGTTGCATCGTCCTGCCGGCCCAGTGATCGCAGCACGATCGCCTTGTTGTATTCGGCGATCATCCGCACGGCGTCGACGGTATCCTCGGCGAGAATCTGATTGTACAGTGCAAGCGCCGAGTCGTTTCGCCCCGCCGATTGGTAGGTAGCCGCAAGCCCGAGGACACCCTGCCGGCGATACGCCGCGGCAGGATCGGTCAGAAGCGGCAGCAACGCACCTTCGGCCGCCGCATAGTTCCGCAGCCCGGTCTCGATCTCGCCCAACAGCAATCGGTTCTCGGCCCGTGCCCCACGCATCCACACCCCGGCGGTATCGAGGCCGGCCATGGTGTCCAGCTGCGCCGAGGTGGCGGCCAGAATCTCTCGCGCCTCCTGTGTGCGCCCGAGTTGTGAGAGGCAGTAGGCCTTTCTGTTGCGTGCGTCGACGGCAGCATCGAGCGTGAATCCATCGATGATCTTGTCGTATATGGCGATCGCCTCCTGGCAATCGCCCCGGCCACGTGTCAACTCCGCAAGGAGGTACAACGCATCCCGTTCGCGAGGGCTCCCCGGATATCCTTCGAGCAGGTCGCGGAGGATCTCGATCGTCTTCTCGTTCGGCTGATCCTGCTCCACCACGTGCGCATAGGCGATCGAGTAGAGCGCGATCCCGGCGATGTCCTCCGCCTCGTCGCTCCGTTCGCGTGAGGCCTCGGTGATCGCCTGGCTGTAGTACAGACGCGCGCGTCCATACTCATGGCGGCGAAGCGCGATGTTCCCGCGGTTGACGAGCGCAGACGCAGTTACGAGCGGCCCGGGCTCGTACTCCATCAGCTCGCTCATCGAGAAATCGGCAGGCCCATACAGCCCTGTCTCCACATTCTGTTCAGCCTCACGGAGAGTGGTCCAGACACTCCATGACGAGCTCGTCAGCATGGGGACGGCCGCCGAGAAGGTTGCGACGGAGTCATATGCTCGAAACCAGATCGGTCGATTGTCAAGGAACGTCTCGCCCAGACGACTGAGGTCCTGCCCCTGGGCTCCGTATCTTCCCCCCACCAGCAGCATCAGCACAAACAGACATCGCCATTGCCCCAGGATGCCCGTTCTTTTGCTCCGTTCACTGGCCATGTAGAGGATGTTTAGCGTAAAGTTACACTTGAAGGGTGTTACAAGCAAGCATTCATTTGAGTTGCCCGACTTATCTAACATCCTACTTTAACGGCGACTCAAAGAAAAACGCACAATTCTCGCAATTCGAGCATTGTGCGTTCTCAGGAAATTTGATTGACGGCGCTCAAGACCGGAGCGCTTCATGCAGTATCACGGCACCTGTTTCAGCGAAACAGCTCCTTGATCATGCCCCAGGACTTGCGCACGCTGGAGATCTCGTGGGTGATCGTGACCGTTGGGGACTACTGCTGCGC
>CAZJYH010000711.1:1671-2852 GCA_964549365.1 uncultured Alphaproteobacteria bacterium | reverse complement strand
GGCGGTCATCCTATGAACACCAGCGGCCAAACCTACGTTGCCCGATCGTGATATGCAACTGGCACACAGCCGGCTCCCCGCACGTGCGCACGCGCTCCGCATCGGGCGCTCCGTATCGGGAACGCACCATTCGGCGCGATGCATCGCGCTTGGTATCTTGACGGCCGCGCATACAAGCCCAACGGGAACCGAATCCCGAACATTCCAGCAATTCGATCCGATGCCGTTCCCCGTACCGACCGCTGCTCTCTTCGCCGATCTCCTCCTCCGCGCTCGCGTCTCATCGGACGACGGCGCCGCCGCGCGCCATGAAGCCGGCGTCCCCGCCCGCCTACGGCTGCTGCGCACGATGATGCTGCTGTCGGCGGCGGTGCTGCTCTCCGCCTGCGGAGGGGGGAGCGGAACGTCGGCCGATCCGTTCGGCGCATACAATTCGCAGGGAGGCGCCGCCCGTGCGGGCAACTACAGCACGACCGCGTCGGCCCCGGCGTCGGATGTGGTGCCGGTGGAGTATCGCGACCTTTCCGGTGGCCTTCTCGGCCCCCCGCTCGAACTGCCGCTCGGACGCATGGCGATCATCGCGCGCTCCGACACGATGACGACGCTCGCGGTGGTGCAGCGCGATTCGATGGTGTGGCGATTCCGCTTCGCGCCGGACGAGCACCCGATGCCCGGCATCGCGGCGGACTCGTCGGGGACGATCTACGTGATAACCACGCGCGGGCGGCTGCGCGCCTTCACGGCCGAGGGGAAGCAACTCTGGGAACACGCGACACAGCCGGACACGCCCGGCGTGATCGTTGTCCCGTCAACACTGCTCGCTCTCGGGGACGGCGTCGTGTTCGGGAACTCGCTCGGGCGCGTGATGCATTACGACCGCACCGGACGCAACATCTGGAGCCAGGCACGCGGCGCGTCGACCAGCGGCACGCCCGCCGCCGATCCGACGATCGGCATCGCGCTCATCGTCTCGAACAACAGCTACGATATCGCCGACACACTGCTCGTGCTGGACCCCGCAACGGGCCGCGAGCGCTGGGCTCGCCCGCTCACCACCGGACGTGTGGCACGCGGCCCGGCGATCGTGGGGGGCCACATCCTGCTCGGCACGGTGCTCCGTGACGACGACGACCATCGACGTCCCCGGCTTGCGGCCTACAACGCGAATGGAAGCCCGGCAT
>CAZJYH010000711.1:0-1661 GCA_964549365.1 uncultured Alphaproteobacteria bacterium | reverse complement strand
AGGGGATCGCCGGTGATGCCGAATCAAACGCCTACGTCTCGTGCGCGGGCGCCGGAGCGCAGCAGATCGGCGGCGCGGTGGCATCGTTCGATGCGAGCGGAAAACAGAGATGGCTGGTGACGTTGCAATCAGGCGTGCCCGCCGCCGCAAGCGTGGGCAAGGACTGGGTCTACTTCATATCGCGCCGCGATGGTCGAACGGGGTTGTTCACGTATCGTCGCGACGGAACCTACTACGACTTCGTCTCGATCGACATCGTCCCCGACGTGCACGCGCAAACGATGATCTCATCGGCAGGAGAGCTGACGCTGGCGGCGCTGGATGTTCCGGCGCTGCTCAGGGGGAAATAAGCCGTCCGGCACTCCGGCCGATCCGGCTCAGCGCCTGGTGCGCACGGTCCTGACGTCGAGGATCTTCACCGGCTTGACAGGGATACCGCTCCGCTTGTCGATGAGCTCGCCCGCCTCGATCGCGCGCACGGTCTCCATCCCCGCGATCACCTTCCCGAAGATGGTATAGTTGCGGGGGAGTTTGCCGAGCGTGCCGAGACAGATGAAGAACTGGCTGGAGTTGCTGTTGGGCCCACGATTCGCCATCGCCAGCGTCCCTTCAACGTAACCGGCACGATAGCTGGGCGCGTTCGGGTTCAGCTCGTCCTCGAACGGCGCGCCGAAGGCCGACTCGCCGCCGGTGCCCCACTGGCCGCGAAGCGTGGAATCCTTGGTCTTGGGATCGCCCGCCTGGATCACAAAGCCCGGCGCGACGCGATGAAAGAGGATCCCCTTGTAGAATCCCTTCCCCGCCAGCTTCACGAAATTATCCACGGTCTTCGGGGCATCCACGCCGTACAATACCAACGTTACGGTGCCGGCGGACGTGACGATCGTGGCGGTGTCGGTGACAACGGGCCGGCCCCCCTGCGCGGCGGCACGGCCGGTCGAGAGGAACATGACGAGAAGACTCGTCAGAAGAATGGTCGATTGCGATACGATCGTGTTCATGATAGTCTCATGCTGTGTGCGGGCTCTGTGACACCGGGACACGCACATGGTTCAATGCCCGGCGGATGAGCATCGCCGGCAGTACGCCGAAACACGCCACCATCCACCGGGCACCACGTTCTGGAGCAATCGCCGCGAACAAGCGCGCTTATTCGCCGTCCTTCTTCAGCGAGACGCTGAGGATCTTCACCGGATCCTTCGGGATGCTCCCTGCCAGCGGAACGTTCTCGATCTTGTGCACCACATCCAACCCCTTGGTCACCTTACCGAAGATTGCGTAGTTCTTGGGGAGACGATCCAGCACGCCGAGGCAGATGAAGAACTGGCTGGTATTGGTGTTCGGACCACGATTCGCCATCGCAAGCGTGCCGTCGACATAGCCGCGCACGTAGCTCGGGGCGCTCGGGTTCAGCTCGTCGGCGAATTCCTTGTCGTCGTAGATCGATCCGCCGCCGGTCCCCCACACCCCGCGCAGCGTGGAATCCTTGGTCTTGGGATCGCCCGCCTGGATAACGAACCCGGGCACGACGCGATGGAAGAGAATGTCGTGATAGAATCCCTTCTCCGCAAGGCCAACGAAGTTCTCGACCGTCTTCGGCGCGTCCTTGCCGTACAATTCGATCTCGATATCGCCCATCGAGGTTTTCATCACCACGACGT
>CAZJYH010000710.1:0-2855 GCA_964549365.1 uncultured Alphaproteobacteria bacterium | reverse complement strand
AACGGTCGGCACCGCATCGCCGGCCCGGCGCATGCCGTACTGTGCGCCGCCGCGTTGGGGGCCGACCGCAATATCCCATGCCGACGCGCAACCGCCAACGATTCGCTTGCTCCGATGCGCGATGTCCGGATCAGCGCGGGGTGTCCGGATCAGCGCACGACGTCGATGCGTGTCGACGCGCGAAACGTGCAGCTCTCGACGCTCAGACGGTACGATCCGGACGGGAGCGTGGCCGCGTGCACGGCAACGTTCATGGTCGCGTTCGCCTCCATCACGTCGTCGGCAAGCACCACAACGCGGCGCCCGAGGGCGTCATGCAGCACTCGGTGCGCGAGCCGCTGCTGACATAGAGTTCCGTGTCGTCCGGGCTCACGGTGATGCCGTTCACCGTGTGATCGTAGTTCGTGTTGCTGCGCGGGTACAATGCCGTGCGGGCCACGGTTGTCCAGATCCCCCCGGAGCCGTCGCCGCGCATCACGCCGCGCATCACGCCGCGCATCACGATCCCCTGCGTGCGGCTCCCCTCGATTCGATTGCCCACCAGAAACGGCGTGCCGTCGCTCGCGTACGCCATGCCGGTCGCGGCGGCCAGGCCGTCTGAGCCGGCGCTGTCGGTTCGCGTCATCGTCGGCGGGGCGGCGGCCGGATCGATGGTGTACACGTCGCCGTCGGCAAGGAGCACCGTCATGACCGTGGCGTGCGCGTCGGGATTGTGGGCGATGCGCACAGCGCCGGCCGGGGCGTCGCCCGCTCGCCGCAGATGCGCCGGTGATGAAGCGATCGCGGTTCCGCCGATGCCGCGCTCTGCGCAGGCAGATCGGGTCCGATGGTCGGCAGCAGCAGGAGAAGGGGAAGAAGGCGATCTGTCCGGAAGAATGTGCTCATGGAGATAACAGATATGCGTCGCCGTCGGCTTCGTGCCGTGGCGGTCGTCGTTGGGAATAATTGTTGGTGAGCACGCAGACGCTGCGAGTCTACTGCATCGGTGGTTTCCGTGCAATGGTCATATCCGCGCCGTCGCATTTAGCGAGGATCGGGGAACCGGGTTGTGTTGCGCCGAGCGGATACGCGGCGGCGGACGTCTCGTTTGCCGCCGGGCACCGTTCACGCTGCGTCCCGTGGTGTCAATATGCTCAGCGCATCACCGCGATCGGAATGCATGCCGTCCCTGCCCCTTCCGCCTCCACGACGCAGTAATACCGTCCCGCCGGCATCAACGCGAGCGGCAGGGTGATCCGGTGCCGGAGCGACGCGGCATCCGATTCGATGCGCGGCGGCGCCTCGCGCCCGAGCGCGTCGTACAGGCGCAGCGCCACAGGCATTGTGCACGACGTCTCCACCACGATCTCGTCGTTCGTGAGATATGCCGCCGACACACCCGCCGAACCCGAACGGCCCGCCGTACGTTTTCCGATCGGCGCGCCCAGCACCAGCAACGCGTCCTCCGAGTTGTTCGAGAAGAGCCCCTGCGCATCCTTCGCGCGCAGACGGTAGCGATACGTCTCGCTCTCCTGCGGCAGATCCGCCGGCACCGAAACGGAGTGGTCCTCATAGGTTCCGTCCTCGGCGGTCGTGCTCTCGATCAGCGTCCACGCCGCGTTCGCCCCCGGATCGCGCCGCCACACCTCGTACAGCCCGCCGGCCTTCACATCCGGCTCCGTGTTCGGTTCCCACGTCAGCGCCGGATGGCGGTTCCCTGCCGCATCCGCCGTGCCGAGCGCGACGTGCAGGTCCTGCGGGCGGGAGGGGGGAGCGTCCTCGAGGTGCTCGGTGTGGAACTTCACGCGCACCGTGCCGTCGCTGTTGTTCGCCAGCACCTCCATGCCGCCGACCGGAAGGCTCTCGTTGTAGGTGAACCCTGTCGACGGGTTGCTCCAGAGCGTGAAGACGTTCGCCCCGTCCGGCTGCCAACTGTCGTGGGCGTCGCCGTCGGCACGGGAGTTCGTCGCCAGCCACGTCGGGCCTCCGGTCGCCTCGTCGCGCCAGACTCAGATCTGTTGGAAGAACCGTTGCCCGCCGGCGATGTACTCCTGTGCGCGACGGTCGGTCTTGCCGCTGTCGCGATCGACCGCGCCGCGCTTGAAGATGCGTGCCGTCACCGCGGGGTTGAACGGGTTCGGCATCGTGCCGGTGCCGGCCCACTTCCAGCGGCCGTCGGCGTTGACCACGCGGAAGAGGAATCCGTCGTTCTCGACAATGTAGAGCCCCTTCTGCCCCGGCACGCCGAAGGAGGCATGTTCAGCTTGTCGACCACGTCGTAGGTAAAGATGCCGTCCTCCGCCACCTTGATGTACGGCGAGGGGAGGCGCTGGTGGTTCTCGAAGAAGTACTCATAGATCCCGGTGAGCGAGGCTCCGGCGTTCGTGGCGGCCATGCGATACGCGATGCCGGTGGTGGCGAAGTCCGGGATGTCGGCGGTGAGGCCGTCCGTGGCCTCGCGGAAGGTGATCCATCCGAGCTGCTCGCGTTCCCAGGCGTTCATGCACTGCGACACGTTGACATGGGGGGAGCCCAGCACGCTCCACAGGCCTCCGTTGTCGTCGTTGTACCGCTCGAAGGCGCCGAGCAGGTAGTGGCCGATCTCGTGGAATGGGACCCAAGTGTAGGGATAGAGCAATCCATTCTGGCAGGTGACACCGCATCCGAGCTCGCTCGCCCTCACCTTCAGGCGGCCCCCGGCGATGGTGTAGTCGGGAGCGAAGGTACGGCCGGTGAGCGCCGGGAAGCCTTCGCCGGTCCAGCCTTCAGCAGGTACGTTTCTATGGTCGCGATAGCAGACGATCAGCAGATCGATCACGCTGTCGGGGCGGACGGCCTGTTGGTAGTTTCCGAGCGTCGCGATGCTGTCGTACTGC
>CAZJYH010000709.1:0-2874 GCA_964549365.1 uncultured Alphaproteobacteria bacterium | reverse complement strand
AGATGCCGCGGCCGGTCCAATGCGACGTGGTATCGACGCCGTCGAGGGTGAGCGCCTTCAGCTCCGCCGTGCGCAGACCCGGGGCCTGTGCCTGGAAGTAGCCGGTGAAGGTGACACGATCGGTGCCGCCGGGGACCAACTGGATGGGCTGATCGGCCGGCACGCGGCGGTAATCGGCCGTCGCCGTCGGGCCCTGATCGGTCCGGAACTGGAAGCCGGTGATCGTGATCGCATCGGCCCACTCATAGCCGGGGCCGGTCGGGATGTAGAACTCGACGCTGCGGTTCACCTCGGGATCGCCGACGTTCATCTGACCGTAGTCATAGTCGCGCGTTGCGAGGTACGGCATCACGCCGATACCGTCGAGCGTTGAGTAGACCTCGCTCTCCTGCACCGGGTCGGTTTCGTACACGGCGCGCATGGCACGATTGCCCACCGCGGTCGGCGTGAACGTAACGTCCACCGGGATCGAATCACCCGGGTTCAACGTGACGCCACGCACCTGGGAGGCGTTGAGCGTGAAGTCGCCCGTGTTCCCGCTGAAGGTCACGTTCGTGACGCGCACCGCCGAACTGCCGAGGTTCTTCAGATACACCTTGTCCGGCACGCCGCTGCGTCCCACACGGACACGCGGCCACGAGAACGACGTGGCGATCAACGAGGACTTGACGCCCTCGCCCTTGATGATGCCGTTCGGATCATCTTCCGATGAGCTCCCTTCGCGGGTGAACACGAGCGTATCGAGGTACCTCTGAACCGCCCCGGCGGTGAAGCGGACCACGAACTGCTTGGTCTCGCCGGCCTTCAGCTTCCAGGGGAACGGAGCGGGCATGCCGTTGGGGAGCGTGAACGCCACCTTGTCGGTCGGGCCGCTGTACCCGGTCACGGTCAGGACGCTGCCCGCGGTTCCGCTGTTCTTCACGGTCATCGACCAGTCGGTCGCGGAGCTTCCCACGATCACGGTACCGAAGTCGTGATCGGTGACACTCAGCACCGGCGTGCCGACCCTCGCTTCGAGCAGCGCGATGAAGCGCAGGCCGCAGGCATCGCGCAGGCCCAACGAATCGGTGAACGGCTCGCCGCTGATGTTGTCCTTGGTCGCGGTGAACTCCACCTCGGCGTCGACGCTGGCGGTCGGGCTGCCGGCGGGGCCGAGCGTGAACGGCCCGACGGGCTTGATCAGCTTGAAGCCGCGATCGCCGAAGCGCAGCAGCGCCTCCTTGACGTCGGCCGGCTCGGTGGAGAGGTTCGTGATGGTCAGCGGCATCCGCTTGGTGTCGCCGAGATTCATCGCGCCGAAGTCCACGAACTTCGGGTCGATCGAGACGAGGAACGGGCGGTAGGTGAACGTGTCGACGTTGACGTTGCCGGCCATGTCGCTGATCACGATGATCGCCTGCGCGGGCTTGCTCTTGTCGATCACGCGCAGCGAGAAGTTCGTGGCGATCGAGACGCCGACCTCGAACGGCACGTAGGTGAGCGCGTAGTTGTAGGTCGAGGTCGTGTCCGGATCCAGCTCGATGGTCGCAAGGTTGGTGCGGATCTTGGGATCATCCGGCAGATCGACGGTCTGGCCGTCGACGGAGCCGTCGCACGCCTGCTTGGCGATGATCTCCGGCGCGTTGACGTCCGGACGGGTCAGGTCGCCGACGGCCACGGACAACGGATAGCCGTACGAGTCGTACGCGCTGAAGCCGTAGATGTAGCCGGCGAAGGGCATGGGCCCGCGCATCTGATAGACGCCCGGCTTGAGGTCGATGATGACGCCGACGTAGCGGCGCCCGTTGATCTTGGTGGGGAAGGGCTTCGGCACGCCGGTGCCGCCGGACTTCCCGAGATAGTCCCACTTGTCGGTCCCCCCCGGGGCGATCTCGATCTGGCGGAACGTCGCGGAGTCGGCCACAAGGTTGACGTAGTTCTGCGGGAAGTCATCCGACGGCGTGCAGAACGTGAGGCGCGACTGATACTGCTCCACGGGCGTCAACACGAGGTAGAACGGATCGGACGGGACGCCGTCGTACGCCTGCGACGTGTTGTACTGCGAGATGTAGATCGGCTTGTCGGCCGTGAACTCCTGCAGCCCCTTGCCGTCGGCCTTGTATTCGAACCAGCCGATGCCTTCCTCGCCCCCCTTCTGCGAGAGCGTGGCGGTCTTCTGGCCGTTGATGTAGACGGTGGTGTTGTCCGCGCCGGCGAAGATGCGCCAGAAGTCACCCTTCTTGCGCGTCTGGAACGGAACGCCCTGATAGTACTTGCCCCACGACTCCAACGGAAGCATCATCTCCGAAAGGTGGTCGCAACAGCAGTAGTTGATCAGGTTGGGAATGTAGGTACAGTTCTGACCGGCGGTGACCGCGACGGGCTTGCTGGCGGTGATGGAGGCTCCGGACATGTCGCCGCCGTAGCCGAGCGTCATGGCGGAGTAGACGTCGCCGCTGTCCATCGTGAAGGTCACCTTCTCGCCGGCCGAGTGGTTCGGCGTGCGCATCGGCTGCGTGATGGTGACCGACGTGTTGTTGTACGGCGCGATGATCATGAACTGCGAAGGGAGCTCCTGCGAGACGCCGATAACCGCCGCATACGATGCAACGATATACTCGCGCCCCAGAGCGTTGACCGGGAGCACGAGGATGCCGTCGCTGGTGAAGCTGGTGCGATTCATGGCGTAGACGACGACCGGGGCATCGGCCTCGACATGTATCGCCTTCTTGCGATACACCTGGTCGTTCGGCACGGGCGCGACGTCGTTGCGGGTGAAGACCTGCGCCTCGATCGGCGAGAGGTCCACCGTGATGATGTCGTACGGTTTGGTGTAGAACACCTTCTTGATGCCGGCGCCGGACCAGACGCGCACGGATGGGCGCACGCCCGACG
>CAZJYH010000708.1:0-2895 GCA_964549365.1 uncultured Alphaproteobacteria bacterium | reverse complement strand
GGGTTCTCGCCGAGCTGGGCGACCTCTCGGGGGCCATCGCCTTCGGCGGGCTCCGCTTCGACCTCGCGGCCTGGGCGACCCAGGCGCTCGACCAGGTGGCCCCCTCGGCCCCGCTGAACATCGACCTGGTCGGCGGGTCGGCCCACGCCCCGTCCCAGACCGCGATGATCTCGGTCTCCGCTCCGGCGCCGGTGTATTTGCCCCGATCGGCCTCGTACCGCACGGCGCTGTTCTCCACCGCGGCCACGCTTGCGGCCTCCTCGATTTTTCCCGGGCGGAGGATGTAGCACTCGAACCCGGAGGCGGGATGCGGTTTCTCCGGCATCGAGTTGCAGTGGATCGAGACGAAGAGCCGGCCGTTCCGCTCGTTGGCGATCTGCCCGCGGCGGTAGAGTTCAACGAAGCTGTCGCCGTCGCGCGTCATCACCACGGTCACGCCCGGCATGCGGCGCTTCAGCTCATCGCGCAGCCGCCGCGCCACCGCCAGCGTGATATCCTTCTCCTGCACATCGTCCAGGCCGATCGCGCCGGGATCCTTGCCGCCGTGGCCGGCGTCCACCACGATCGTCGCGAGCGACCATCGGCGCCGCGCCGGTGACGACGTCGCGCCGGCGGTTGCGCGGGTTGCTCCCTTTCGTGCGGAGGAATCCCTTCGGCCGGGCGGAGCGTCGGAGCCTCCCACCTTGTCGCCGAGCTTCACGTGTACCACAACCTCGTCATCGTCGCGCTTTCCGACCGCGATCGACCTCACCTCGCGTTGGAACGCCACGTTCGTCACCAGCACGTCCACGCGTTCGATGTGGGCCTTGACGGAGGCGACGCCCGGCTTCAGGCGCGCCGAACCGAGCGCGGCCGCGCCGGCGGTCATCGGCTTCATCCGGATCTGCGCCCGCCCGGCCCCCTTCGATTCCACCACCACCTTCCCCGCGCGCTTGCTCACCAGCAGCGTGATCGTGGCCGACGTTCCGGTAACCTCCACGGTGATGTCGCGCAGTGCGCTCGGCGTTTGGGCCGAGGCCGCCGCGACGGTCACCAGAGCGATGAGCAGGAGAGCGAGCGTGTGCCGCATGAGGGGTTGGCCGTGGGGGAGCCGGGGCGATCCGCCCCGTGCCCTAACGATAGTTGACGAACTGCATGTCGAACGACAGATCCGCCTCGCGCAGCAGCGCGATCACCTCCTGCAGATCGTCCTTCGACTTCCCGGTGACGCGCACCTGCTCGTCCTGGATCTGCGCCTGCACCTTCAGGCCGGCGTCCTTGATCAGCTTCGTCACCTTCTTCGCATTCTCCTTGTCGATGCCGCTCTGCAGCGTGATCTTCTGCCGCGCAGTTCCCTTCGTCCCCGGCTCCACATCGCCGTAGGTGAGCGCCTTCAGGCCGATGCCGCGCTTGATCAGTTTGGACTCCAGCACGTCGACCACCTGCTTCAGGCGGTACTCGTTGTCCGAATCGACCAGAATCGAATTCGTCTTCTTGTCGAGCTCGATCGTGGAGTTCGAGCCCTTGAAATCGTAGCGCTGCTGGATTTCCTTCAGCGCCTGGTTCACAGCGTTGTCCGCCTCCTGCAGGTCGATCTCGGAGACGATGTCGAACGAAAACGTAGATGCCATGGAAGAACGTTGATCCTCTGTGTGTAAGCCCTTCATCGATTCGCCGCGTGCGCGGGCGAGCGCCAAAGATAGGAAGGGAAGGGCGTTGTGCGTGTAGCGTGAAGCGTTCAGGGTGCCATAGTTCAACGTTGAAAGGGCCAGTTCAACGTTCCGAGTGCCAAGTTCAACGTTCCAAGCGGGTCTGTGCGCTACCCGCCGCTCGCGACCCGATCGAACGTCCCGCGTCCGGCGTCGAGCGTCCAACACGATGATGCCTCCGAAGCCGCGAAGGACTTCAAGGACACCCGGCGCGCGCCCGAACAATTTGTGCCGATTTAGTGGGCGTTTCGGGGGAGCGGGGAGTTGGCCGTCTCCGGGAGTTTCATCACATTGCGCCCGGTTTCAACGTGGCGGGCGCCCTGTTGCAACGCGTCCGGATTGCTCCCTCACCCTCGGATACTCAAGACGTACTCTCCTCATTACTATCCTATGGAAAGTGTTGCTGTCCTCTTCGGCATGGAACAATCGTTCCCGCCGGCGCTTGTTGAAGCGATCAACCGGCGCGGTGCGGATGTCCGCGCCGAATTCCTGCAGATCGGTGGGCTGAAGCTGGAGGATCCGGCTCGCTACACCCTCATCATCGACCGCATATCCCAGGATATCCCGTTCTATCGGGCCGCGTTGAAGCATGCCGCGTTGAACGGAACGCGCATCGTCAACAATCCGTTCTGGTGGTCGGCCGACGACAAGTTCTTCAACTACACGCTCGCGCAGAAGCTCGGCGTTGCCGTCCCGAAGACGCTGCTGCTCCCGACGAAGGAGCATCCGCCCGGCACCACCAGCAACTCGATGCGCAACCTCATCTACCCGCTCGACTGGGACAATTATTTCGACTACGTCGGCTTTCCCTCGTGGTTGAAGCCCTTCGACGGCGGCGGCTGGAAGCATGTCTACAAGGTGCACACGCCGGAGGAGTTCTTCAACGCCTACAACGAGACGGGCGACATCTGCATGACGCTGCAGGAGGGGATCGATTTCGACGAGTATTACCGCTGCTACGTGGTGGGGCAGAAGTATGTGCACATCATGCCGTACGAGCCGCGCAACCCGCACCACCTGCGGTACGATGCAGGGTTCTCCCCCTCGCCGGAGATGACCGCCCGCGTCACGCAGGATTGCATCACGCTCTGCACCGCGCTCGGCTACGACATCAACACCGTCGAGTTCGCCGTGCGCGACGGCGTTCCCTACGCCATCGACTTCATGAACGCCGCGCCGGATGCCGAACTGTCGTCGGTGGGTGAGG
>CAZJYH010000707.1:0-2896 GCA_964549365.1 uncultured Alphaproteobacteria bacterium | reverse complement strand
AGGTGGAGCGCGCCGATGCCGAGCTCGACCGCCAGTGCGCGAGCGTCGACGCGTGTGCCGCGCAGCTCGATAAGACGCTGGCCGGGTTGGAACGCCGGGACAGCCTGGAGCGGACGATTGATCGCAGCGACACGCTGAACAGGCGGCCGACGATGGAGCGGGCACGAAAGGCGTGGCTGGTGCGCCTGGACGACCAGTGGGCGAAGGTGGACGATCGCTACCGGAACTGTGTTCGCCTGTTGGAGTATCGTAACCGGAAGGTTGCCGGGAACTTGCATGAGGCTGGGGCGTGGAATCTGAGGGTGCGGGAGCTGCCGGAGGGTACGGCCGCGACGTATGAGCGTCTTGCGCGAACTATGCACAGACTCTCCAAAGGTGCCGGGCGCTGAGCCGTTGTGGGTCGACCGTGCCCGGGGGTGGGCCGGAGCCGTCCGACCATGTGGTGCGACGAGCGATTCGGAGTCGATGGCTGCATCGTATCGCGACCGAACGCGACGCTTTTTTATCTTTCCCGAATCTTTACGACATCTACCCGCGAAGGATCGGCCCTTCCCGTACGACGCCGATCGACCTGGAGGGAAGCGCGCACGCGCGACGCCCCTCCGTGGTGACTTCCGCGATACACTGCCGCGGCGCACGGCACAACGCATGTACCACTGGTGATCTACTTCGACAATGCCTACCGTACGCTCGGCGCGTCGGCCGATATCACGCGGCTCGAGGCGCGCACCGTCGTGCAGGCGATGAAGATGCGCAGCCGCATGTCCGCCGTCGAGGCCGTCAACGATCCGCTCGGCGCGCTCGAACCGGTCGAGCGCACCGAGGAGGCCGTTCGCGACGCGTTCAACGCATTGTCGAACGTCCGCACGCGGCTCGAGGCGCGGCTGCTCTGGTTCTCCGGCCGATCCCCACACGATGCGAGCGCGTTGGCCTGCATGCAGGCCGGGGATTGGCGGGGCGCGATCGGCATCTGGAGCGGTTCCGATGCTTCCGACGCTCGCGCGAACCTCGCGCGCCTGTATCATGTGCTGCTGATCGCGGCCGACGTGCGGGGAAACGAAACCGTGCCCGAGGGCCTCTGCCTCTGGAGCGACGTCGCGCGCGCGTGGTCGGCCGTGGCTGCCGACGAGCGCTTCTGGCACGAGTTCGCGATCGCCGAGGCTGCCGGCGGCTTCGAACCGGCGGCGCTCGGTGTGGATATCGCGAAGCTGCGCGAGGGAATCTGGGGGGTGCTGCTCGGCCCTTCGGTCGAGCTGCTCGGGCGGCTGGTCGGGGTGGGGGAATACGGAATGGCCCGCGATCATCTCGACGAGTTGGAAGTAGGCGGCCTGGCGCCCGCGGCGATCGCGATGCTGGAGCATGAAGGGTTCGCCTCCTTCATGTCCGGGCTCGACGCCGCCGTCGACGATGCGCGGATCGAGCTGGGTGAACCGGTCACACGATCTTCCATCATTCAGGCATACCGCTCCTATCGCACCCGCGCAGTGCCGATGGTCACCGATATGCTCAAGCTTGCGGGCTTCAACTTCGAGCCTTCGAAGCTTGCATGCCGCAAGGGGGCGACGTTTCTGGCGGAGCTGGTGCAGGTCGCGTTGCAGGCCGGCGCGAACGCCCTGGCGAACGCGCTGTATCAGGAGTCGGAGGAGACGGCCGCGGGACGCATCGGCGAGGCGATTCAGCCGGACAACCTGCGAACCGTGCAGACGGTGGCGCCGAGCCGGCCGAGCTTCACGGGCGCCTCCGGCCGAACCGTGGCGTATATCGCCCTGCTTATCATCGGCGCCATCGTGCGTACGGGTGCGTGCGACAACTCCAGGTCTTCGCTCTCGTACAACGACCTGCCTGGCACGAGTGTGCAGCAGATGCTGCGGTACGACGACTCGTTGCTGAGCGAGCCGGACCTCAGCATGTTGTATGCGTGGCAGGCGATGGACACGATGCAGGTCACGGGGATGGAGGACAGCGTGCCGATCATCCGCCTGTCGGATCGAGTGGATCGGCTCGGCAGCGGCGTCGAGATCTACGGTAGTGTTCTCCGCATTCTTCTGAAGGGGGTGGTTCAGCGCGACAGCATCCTGCGCATGCTCGCGTCGGAGCACGAGGGCCTGCCGCCCGGCGATCGCATGGCCGACTCGTTGTTCCAGGTTCGGTTGCAGCGGAGCATCGACAAATGGAAGGAGATCTGCGGCGGAATCTGGGTGGTTTACACCGAGAGATACGCACGCTACAGGGATTCGTTGAAGGCCTACAACGTGCTGGCCCGATTGCCGAGTGTCAGCGCCCGCGCCGACACGATGCGGCCGCGAACGGAGCCGCCGGAGTACGCGGAAGTGATGAAACGCAACCGCGAAATGTTGCGTCGGTGGGTGAACATCGTCAGCCATGCGGACAGCGCATCGGTGCCGAGGAGGGGGAGACATGGGCGCTGAGACGGAGATCAACCTCGGGGCCGATGCCCTCGCGACGCTCGCGGTGGAGACCTGGCGCGCGTGGAAGGCCCTGGCGCAGGCATCGGATCTGCCCGGAGCCGTCGGCGCTCGATACGCGCTGCGCAAGATCCGTGGCCTTCTCGAGGAGCACGGCATCACGTACCTCGATTCGACCGGAACGCTCTACGATCCGGGCATGGCGCTCGACGTGGTGGATATCGACGAGGAGGTGAGCGGCGGGACGCTGGTGATCAAGGAGATGCTGGCGCCCGCCATCCTGCTGAACGGGCAGGTGATCGCGTGGGGGCAGGTGGTGCTCGCGCGATGCGATCGATGAGGTGAACATCAGGACATCAACAATCGGCACGGAATGATGAACGGCACGATTCAGTACGGTATCGATCTGGGTACCACCAACTCCGCGATCGCGCGCTTCGACGGCTCCGAGATCCGGATCTACAAGAACC
>CAZJYH010000706.1:0-2901 GCA_964549365.1 uncultured Alphaproteobacteria bacterium | reverse complement strand
TGCTCCCCTCGGAACATCCGGCGCTCAGGATCAACGGGCCCACGGCGGCGCTCATCGAGAAGCTGCGCAACCTGTACCGCTTCCAGATCGTGATCAAGAACATCCGCGCCGCCGATCCCGCCGGCCGCATCTTCTACCGCATCTTCTCCGACGCGCTCGATCGCTTTCACTCCGATCACGCGAAGTCCACCACGCAGGTGATCGTGGACGTGGACGCGCAGGGGATGGGGTGATCGCCGGCGTCGAATAAATCGCACCACGATGTCCACTTTCACGGTCGTGATGCCTCTTACGGTCAACAGGCACATTTCGCCGCGCGCCGAAGCCGTCAGGCACGGCATGCGCGGCGCCGGCCGGTTCAACCGCCCGGTCCCGTTCGTTGGCGCGTTACCCTAGCAACGCGAACTTCATCGGGCCGGGCGGCATCCATTCAGGGGCGTGCCGACCGCATCGCTGCCGCCGCATCCCCGACCGTATCGTTTGTTCATCCCGCGCTGTCACCTTCACCGCTCCCGCGTCATCATCCCCAAGTCGACTGCAGCGACAACAATCCACATTCACACATTGGAGGAATTGCATCATGCATGCATTTCGAAATGGTGTCGTACTGGCGGCCCTGATGCTCGTCGGCGTGACGGTCACGCTCAACGCGCAGGGGCTTGCCAGTTACAACGCGTGGAAGGCAAGCGCGTTGGCCGGCGAGCCGGATGTTCGACACTTCTACGTTTCAGGCACGCTGCTGGGGCTGCTCGGCGGCAGCGCCAACGTGGAAATCGGCATCGGCGGACAGATGGCACAGTATGACGTAACGGCGCAGGCAGTGGACATTGTCGGCGGCGTGGTTGTTCCGGTGGGTGGGATCATGTCGTGGAGCGGACCGCACAACGTTCCATACAACCCGCTCGGCGTCTACTCACAGGTGGCCGGCACGGTTCCTCTTCCACCGGCCGCCACTGCGTTGCAGATCGTGCTCACTCCCGTGGGATTTCCCGGCGTGGACGGCAGCACGATGACATTGCTGATCCCGACCACGAATCCGGTGCTGGGCGTGACGTCCGATGCCGGGGCGGTGGTTGCCAGCATCACCTGTCCTGAAGGCTGCGTGAAGGTGACCGGCACCTGCAGTGGTGCCTGCGGCACGGTCGGCCCGAAGTGCTGCAAGGGGAAGCGCCATCTGCTCAACTGCGTGAACTGTACCATCACCTGTCAGGATGGTGATTGCTGATCGCATCCGCGATCCGATACACGCAGAGGATGATCCATGCGATCGGCCGGGATATCACGGCCGATCGCGTTTCGTTGCCGTGCGGCATCGTGCAACACGTATCCGTTCGTTGCACGCGACACTCTTTCACCATCACGCACACGCCCGTTCGCGAATTTGCATCCACTTCAAAACAAGGGATGCGATGACTACTCCAACGATCCACGATCTGCTCGGGTTCTTCTGGCGCGAATACGCGGCGATCACGCCGGCCGCCGCCGATATTCAGACGCTGCTTGCCGAGCGCGGCGAAACCTATGTGAACGACCATGTCGCGTTCCGCACCTTCAACCTGGATCCGATCGGCGTGGAATCGCTGGGTCGGACGTTCCTGGATTGTGGGTACCGTGCCTCCGGCGAATATTTCTTCGAGGAGAAGAAGCTGCGAGCCGTCTCCTATGCCCCGGCCGTGGAAGGTCTGCCGCATGTGTTCATCTCCGAGCTGCTCGTGGAGCAGTTCAGCGCAGACGTTCAGGACATCGTGGCGGCGTTGGTGCGTCAGGTGCCGATGGAGTTGAAGAACACCCCCGCGCTCTTCACCTCGCTACCTTCGTGGAAGCCGGTGGCGTTCGCCGAGTACAAGCGCCTGCAGGAGGAGTCCGAGTATGCGGCATGGCTTGCGGCGTTCGGTATCCGCGTGAATCATTTCACGGTGCTCATCAACGCGCTCGGCACGTTCGGTTCCATCCAGGAATTCTACGCATGGCTGGTGGAGAAGGGATACACACTGAACGAGTCCGGCGGAGCGGTGAAGGGGAGTCCGGCGGAGCTGCTCGAGCAATCGTCGATCATGGCGAACCGCATCCTGTGGGGTTTCGCCGGCGGCGAACGGCAGGTGATCCCGACCTGTTATCACGAGTTCGCGCGGCGTTATGTCGACCCCGCCACGGGCCGTCTGTACGAGGGCTTCATCGCCAGGAGCGCCGACAAGATCTTCGAGTCCACCAACGCCGCCGTCGCGGTGGGCTGACTACTGCGGCGGCGATGCGTCCGGCCGGCGATGCGTCCGGCCGGGCCGTGCGCGCAACGCTTCACCATCCGGGACACCGAACATGAGCGCCGAGTTCTATCGCGATCTCTTCACATACGACCATTGGTGCAATTGCCGCGTGCTCGAATCGATTGCCGCCACGGCGGCGAACGAGCGCCCACTCCGGTTCCTCGCGCACATCATCGGGGCGCAGGATGTCTGGATGGCGCGATTGACCGGCGGAGCCGCGCCAGCCGGCCCGTGGCCGGAACTGACGCTCGATGAGTGTGCGGCGCGCGTCGAGGAGTTGCGCCGGACATGGAGCGAGTTCCTGACGGACGGTCTGGACCTGAATCGGATCGTGGCGTACCGCACGTTCACCGGTGTAGAGTGCGTCACCTCCGTACGCGACATCCTCACGCACGTCAACAATCACTCCACGTACCACCGTGGGCAGATCGCCACGGCCGTCAAGGAGCTGGGCGGAACGCCGGCGGCGACGGACTTCGTTGCGTATGTCAGGGCGGTTCGGTAGCGCAACGTTCAAAGTGGCCTTGTTGCACAATTGCCGGCCAAGTGCGCAGGATCGTGCCGGGTGGTTAACGTGGTGGTTGCGTCCCTCCCCTTTTCCAACTATGCATTACCCATACGTCAACTACGCTGGACT
>CAZJYH010000705.1:0-2901 GCA_964549365.1 uncultured Alphaproteobacteria bacterium | reverse complement strand
GCAAACGTTTGGCTCCTCCGGAGATGTGGGTAATGGATAGTTGCCAAAGGGGAGGGACGCACAACGGGAAGTCCGGAAGCGGCGACCCCCTCCCTCGCTACGCCCGGGGCATGCTTGAGAAAAGGGGAGGGACGCAACCACCCGCGCCTCGCCACTCGCTTCTCGCCGCGACCGTCGTATATTGACGCACCATGCGCGACTCTCTGCTTCAATCCCCGGCCACGCTCTGTCTGCTCGTCCTCAACGTCGGCGTCAGTCTGCTGGCGTTCGCAAGGCCCGCGATCTACGAGATGCTGGCCCTTCGTCCGTTTCGGATGACCGCCCGCAACGAGTACCACCAGATCATCACGAGCGGCTTCGTGCATGTGGACTACATGCACCTGTTTATCAACATGCTCACGCTCTTCTTCTTCGGCCCGGTGCTGGAGTCGTTGACGCTGCAGGCAACGGGCGGGCGGGCGGCGTTCCTGTTCATTTACACGTTCAGCCTGGTTGCGGGCTCGCTGTATCCGCTCATCAAATACCGGCGTTCGCCGGAGTACGGCGCGGTGGGGGCGTCCGGGGCGATCTCCGGAGTGGTCTTCGCGTTCTGCCTGTACGATCCGCTGGCGACGTTGAGGGTGTTCTACGCCATCCCCATGCCGGCCTTCCTGTACGCCATTCTCTATGTGATCTACTCCGTCTACTCGATGCGTAACCGGCACGACAACATCGGCCACGAGGCGCATCTGGGTGGCGCTGTGGGGGGGATCATCGCCACGCTGCTGGCGGCGCCGCAGTTGGCGTTCTTTCTGCGCTGAGGCCCGGCGGATGCCGTTCGGCGCTCGTAACTCGATTGCACGACCGCCGGTCGAATGGTAGTTTGTGCCCATTACGCTTCGGCCCTTGCCGCTCGGCATCTTCTCAACAATGGCAACGTCGCTCTCACGCAAGATCCTGCTGACCTACGCCGTGATCTTCCTGCTCATGCTCTTCGGCATGTCGGCGGTGTTGAACGCGTTGGTGCTGACGCCGGGTGCGATTTATCCGGGGCTGGAATTGTGGCGACTCTTCACCTACCCGCTGGCTCCCGGTTTTCTCGACCTGCTGATCGTGGCCATCTGTTTCTCCGTTCCCGGTGAGGAAGTGGAGAACATGCTGGGCACGCGCCTGTTCGCGATGCTGTTGGCGGCGGTGGTGCTGGCCGGCGCGGTGCTGCACATCATCTTCTACGCGCATGCCCCGGCGACCGCCCTCTACGGTCCGGTGAACGTATCGCTCTTCATCTTCGTCGGCTACGTCTACCTGTTCCCCCGCAGCGAGGTGCGGCTGATCTTCTTCAGCGTTCCGGCGAAGGTGCTCTGCCTGGTGCTGCTGGCGATCACGGCGGCGGCGGCGGCGGTGCAGATCGCGAAGGGCGTGCCGGTGCTGGTGGCGCTGGAGAGCGGGGTGCTGGGCATCGTCGCGGGCGCCGCCTACTTCCACGCCCGCTACCAGAAGTACCCGTTCCTGTTGAAGTCCATCCGCTCGATGGAGCGCATCGCGCAGTTCAATCGATTGAGCGCCGACGAGGGGGCGCGGCCGGCGGCGCAGCGCCGTGCGGAGCAGCGTCGCACGCCGGGACCGCAGGGGATGCGGCCGCGCATCGGCCCGCAGCGGGGGGGGCCCGGCGAAATGACCGATGAGGAGCGCCTGAACGTCATCCTCGACAAGATCAGCGAGAAGAGCTACGGAGCGCTCAGCGAGGAGGAGAAGCGATTCCTCCGTGAGTATTCCGGCCGGCTGTAGCACACACGATCCTCACACGTCCGCATGCGGCTGTGCGGAAGTTTCATATGTTTGGCACGCTATGACAGCTCAAGAACGTACCGACACACTGAAGGGCATCCTGCTGCCGAAGCTCGACGAGGCATTCGGCCCCGGTGCCTGTACCGCGCACGAACATCGCGCGGAGCTTTCGATCACCGTCGCGCCCGCCCACATTCTGGAACTGGCCACGCTGCTGAAGAGCGATCCGGATCTCCGGTTCGACATGCTCAAGGACGTGCACGTGGTGGACTGGAACCGCCGGCGCGAGCGCTTCGAGGTGATCTACAACTTCTGGTCGATCGAGAACAACACGCGCCTTCGCGTGAAGTGTCTGCTGGAAGAGAAGAGCCCGAACATCGCATCGCTCGCGTTGCTGTACGGCAGCGCGAACTGGTACGAGCGCGAGGCCTACGACATGCACGGCGTGATCTTCGACGGCCATCCGGATCTTCGGCGCATGTACATGCCGGAGGATTTCGTGGACCCGACGAGCGGCGAGCCGCTCTATCCGCTCCGCAAGGATTTCCCGTTGATGGGCGTCCCGGGATCGCTCCCGCTGCCGGAACGCGCGCCGTAATCCCCAACGGGGAGATCGCGCAGCTCTCCCCGGAAATTTTCGGCAAACTCTCCCCCGTCCCCACACATTCGGCCGCGCTCTGCAACCTCGCGCGGTCCGGTCCTGCGGTCTCCTGCACACCGTGCGGCGATTCCGCGTGCGTCATTCTCAACAATCACGGAGTAATGGACAATGGCGGGCAAGTTTGAAATCCTGAAGTCGACCAACGACAAGTTCTACTTCAACCTGAAGGCGGGGAACGGCGAGGTGATCCTCACCAGCCAGATGTACACCGCGATCGACAGCGCGCACACCGGCATCGAGTCCGTGCGCGTCAACTCCGTCGAGGACTCCCGATTCGAACGGAAGGAGTCGTCGGCGGGGGAGCCGTACTTCGTGCTGAAGGCGGCCAACCACGAGCCGATCGGCCGCAGCGAGATGTATTCCTCGGCGGCATCGATGGAGAACGGCATCCTGTCGGTGCGCAACAATGCGCCGGAGGCATCCGTCCTCGATCGCACGGCGGAGTAATCCCTACGGCACACTCCGCCGGAGTT
>CAZJYH010000704.1:0-2905 GCA_964549365.1 uncultured Alphaproteobacteria bacterium | reverse complement strand
CCGCCGCGACCATCGGCAACACTTCCATCTGGGTGAAGCGCTCTACCGCCTCGCGCCCCAGGTACCGCTCGGCCGACGGCGCCTGCAGCGTGCTGTCCTTCGCGAAATAGAAGCGCCCACCGGCCGAGAGCACCACGTCGTCCAGACGCGCCGCCAGGTCCCACACGGCCGCGCGGTTGGCGGCGGTGATCCGATAGTCGAGCGCCAGCGAGTAGCCGTCGACGCCGTGGGTCATCAGAAAGCCGTCGGCGCGGTGCCGCTTGAACACGGCAAGGTACGGCGGATAGCCGGCGGACTGCGACAGCTGGATCTGGCGGCGGAACGCCTCGATCGCCGTTGCCTCCGGGATGAAGCTCTGGTACTGGATCAAGCCGCCGCTGCCGTAGGCGCGCTTCCAGTCGGGAACGTAGTCCAGCAGGAACGCGAACGCGGCGTGCGACTGCTGATACCGCTTGATCGATCCGCCGATCCTCCCGGCATGATATTTCGCGGTGTTCACCATCCGCACGCCGAGGTTGTTCATGAACGGACGCATCAGGCGCCACAGCGTCGACTTCGGGAGCACTCCCGCGATCGTGGCCGGAAGCTCCTGCGCCTCCACGCGCAAGGTCTGCGCGGGGACCGGATCATCCCCCGGCGCCAAGTAGTCCGCCTGATGGATCTGCCCGCGCCCCAGGTGAGCGCCGCGGGCCAGCGCGTCGATCCACCCGACGAGATAGTCGGCGGAGTCCATGCGTTCCTCGAAGACGCGCCGCATATCGTCGAGCGACTCCACCGCGATCGCCTGCACGTTCAGCAGGCCGGAGTAGACGCGCTTCATCTGCATCGTGATGCTGGTGAAGCAGCCCAGCATGCCGAAGCCGCCGATCGCCGCACCGAACAGCTCGGCGTTCTCGATCCGCGAGCAGCGCTTCAGCTCGCCGGTCGGAAGCAGGATCTCGAACTCCTCGATGTGATCGCCGATCGGCCCGACGCGAAAGTTGTTCTTGCCGTGCACGTTCATCGACGCGCACCCGCCGATCGTCGGGAACATCGTCCCCGGCACCACCGGCGGCCACCAGCCGTCGGCGAGCGCATACTGCCACAGCGCCTTGATCGTGACGCCGGGCTCCATCGTGATGCGGCCGGTGCGCGGGTCCCACGCAAGGATCCGGTTGAACCGCGTCAGATCGAGCACCACGTTCTCCGAGTTCAACGCAGCGTCGCCGTAGCTGCGCCCCGCGCCGCGGAACGCCACCGAGCGCCCGGAGCGCCGCGTCTCCTCGAACGCCTCGCGAACGCCCGCGATCGTCGACGGACGGAACACGTACGCGGCGGCGTGCGAGGCGCGCCCCCACGATTCCACCTCCTCGAGGTTCTGCGTCGGCAGGATATGTCGATCGTCACGATGTTCCATGCGCACCGGCGGACGGGCCGCCCTGAATCAGACGTTGAGACGACGGAAGATGAACGATGGGATTGCGCGCAGGACGGTCCCCACCAGTCGCCAGCGCCCGGGCACATACACAACGGTACTGCCGCGGCGCGCGGCCTTCAAGACCAATTCGGCGGCACGGTCGGCCGAGATCAACCAGAGCAGTCCGCTCATTCCGTGGGTCATCGCGGTGTCGACGAAGCCCGGCTTGATGGTGACCACCTTCACGCCGAAGCGGGCCACGCGGTTGCGGAGCGATTCGAGATACGTGGCGAAGGCCGCCTTGCTGGTGCAGTACGCCGGATTGCCGCGCCGGCCGCGGTCGCCGGCGATCGATCCGATGCCGACAACCGTGCCGCGCTTCGTGCGCTCGAACCGCGCGGCCGCCTCGTTGAGCCACGCCATCGCCCCCAGCACGTTCACCTCGATGATCTCCTCATCCTTCGCGGTGTTGTATTCATCCGGCGCAACCTTCGGCATCACACCGGCGGCGAAGAAGACGGCATCGAGGCCGCCGAGGCGCAGCGCCGCGTTCTGAAACAGCCACGGCACCTCGTCGCGGCGGTGCACGTCGTGCTCCACGGCGAACGCGATCTCGGTTCCGGCGGCGGCGTTCAGTTCATCGCAGATCGCGGCCAACGCGTCGGCGCGGCGCGCAACCAGGGCAACGCGGCAACCGCCGGCGGCCAGACGCCGCGCGATCGCCTCGCCGATGCCGGACGAGGCGCCCACCACAATCGCATGCTTCCAGGGGATATTGTTCATTGGTTGGATTCGAAGCCGCGACGGCGGCGCCGCGGCTGAAGGAGTCGATGATCGGACGGGATTGCGGCGATCATCGCATCGAGCCGATGAATCGCCGCAGTCCATCAAACTACACTGCTCCGATCAAATGCGGGAATGGATCATGCGGACGCTTGCCGCCGACGTGGTTGTCCGCGATGCATCATCCCCACCCGAACAACCGGCGGGCGATCGGAAGAAGCCGATGGCCCGACACCATCGTGCGAAAGAAGACCTCGTGCTCACGCTCGACATCGGCCATGTGCCGCAACGGGCCGACGAATGCATCGAGACCGAGCGCGGCCGCATGACCTGCCGCGACGTCGTACTCCTCGGCGTTGCCGCTCTCCAACCGTCCGGCGAAGTACATCGGCAGGAACCATCCGCTCACGCGGCAGGCGGCACCCAGAGCCCGGCCGATGGCCCAGGTACGCATCTCGCGCCCACGCGACGGACTTGCTCCGAGCTGCGTCAACATGGCGCCCACGTCGCGACGGTGGTCCCACTCCTCACGCTCGATTCGGCGCACGGCATCGCGCTCGTCCGCCCGCTTCAGCGTTCGCCAATGGCCGCGGTACGCGTACGCCGCCGCCTGTTCGCCCGAGTACGCGCCCCGGAGAATTCGAATCAATCCTCGGCGATGAACATCCAGTTCCATGGCATGCAGGCCTCCAGAATGTGACGGGAAGGAACCGCACTCCGGTACGA
>CAZJYH010000703.1:0-2910 GCA_964549365.1 uncultured Alphaproteobacteria bacterium | reverse complement strand
GGTCCGGCGCCGCCGCCGGGCTGGCACGACTTTGCAACTTCTCCCCCGGCGTGATCGTCTGGTCGCCGTGACGTCTCTTCGCCGCCGCGCGATTGCAGCTGTGCTGGTCGCTTTGAGCATGTTCGTGGCGGTGGGCGCGTATCAATACAACTTCGACGCCACGAACCTGGATGCCGTCTCCAAGAAGGAGGCGGTGATCTGGAGCGGACGCGGCAACATTTCTGCAACCCTGCTCGAAGGGCTCGACCTGCAGGTCACGTATTTCTATCGTGCCCCGATGCAGATCATGGGGGGAGAGATCGGGTCCTTCAAATCCGGTGATCTCGCGCTCGTGCAGAAGCTGTTCGACAACAAGGCCACCGTCGGCCTGCGCCTGACCGATCCGCTCAAGCAGATGGGCTTCGACATGGACCACACGTACAGCGGGTTCTACGAGAACATGAACCGCGCCTGGAACTCGCGGACGCTGAGCCTGACGTTCAGCTACACGTTCGGTACGCCGGACCGCAACCGCCCACGCAATCAGGGGCAGGGTGGGGGCGCGCCGTCGGGTGGGTTCGGGATGTAAGGCCGAGGCATTTGGAAGACGGCTTCCGGCCATATGATATCCACATACGCGCCCGGTGCAATCGATGCGCCGGGCGCGTATCTTTCCGCCGCGTTGAAACACAGGGCCTCGACCGAATACCCGGCGTATGAGATGTTCATGAAATCGCTTCGCACAATCACCGTCACGCTCCTCTGGTTCGCTCTTCTCGCGATCGGCCATGCCCGTGCGCAGTGCGGCTTCGACCGCGCGGTGGCGGTGGGGACGGGGGCGACGAACATCACCGGCATTGCGGTCGAGGACGGTGGTAACCTGTATGCGACCGGTCGGTTCGAGGACTCCACGACGATCGGGACGATCTCCTTCCCGGCGCCGACCGGCCCGGTCGGTTCCTTCCTCGCGAAATACACGGCCGATCTGCAATTGGTCTGGGCCATGCCGCTGGGAATGCGCGATGCGCCGCAAGTTGTGGTCGACAACCGAGGGCGTGTTGTCGTTTGCGGCCGTATGGCGAACACCATGCCGTTCGCCGGGGGCACGCTGATTTCCAACGGTGACTACGACATGGTTGTCGCGGTATTCGACACCGCGGGCCGTGAGATCTCCGCGACCAACAGTGGAGGAGCGTCGATTGACCTGGCCCGCGCACTCGCGACGGACGGACACGGCGGAGTAGTTATCACCGGAGTGTTCGAGAAGACCGTGATGATCGGCAACGAGGTCTACACATCCCACGGTGAAGAGGATATGATGGTCGTCGCTCTCGATTCGGCGGGGCATGTGCGCTGGGCGCGGACCGGTGGCGGGTCCGGACGAGACTTCGGCCATGCGGTAACGGTGAGTCCGGAAGGGATGGTATACGTAACCGGATCGTTCGACAAGCGTGCGGTGTTCGGTAGCGACACGCTCGACGTGGGAAGCGTTCGGAACTACGGGGCGTATGTGGTGTGCTACGATGCGCAGGGGATGCAGCGCTGGGCGATCGCACCCGGAGGTGCGCAGACGAGCGAAGGTCACGGGGTTGCGGTCGGTCCGGACGGCAGTGTGTGGGCGGCCGGCTCGTTCATCGGCACGTTTGTACTGGAAGACCGGACGCTGCCGGACGGTCGGAAAGATTTGTACGTGATGCGTCTGGACACGCTGGGCCGTTTGATCATGCTGCGGCGCGACGGCAGCATACAGGCGGAGGAAGCATATGGGCTGACGGTATCGAAGGACGGCTCGGTGTTCATGGCGGGATATTCCGGCGCCGGCCGGGATACGCTGCGGTTTGGGGCAATTGCTACACGGACTATCGCCTGGGACGCATTTCTCGTTCAATTCGATGGAGTAGGTACTCCGACGTGTGTGTTGATTGGCGGAGGCGACCTAGATGATATTGCGGAAGCCGTCGCAGTGGGATGGCATAACCAGGTATTCCTTGCCGGTGCATTTACTCACAGTGCGCGGTTTGGTGCCACATCCCTCGTAGACACGGTCGCCACCTCCACCGGCTTCATCGCGCGCGCGCACTTCGATACGGAGAGCGCCGTGCCGGTCGTGCCCGCGCGTGAGGGGCTCGTCATACGGCAGGTTGCCGGCGCGCGCGGGATGTTCGTGATCGACGGGCTCACCGATGTCGATGCCGACGTGCGCGTCTTCGATATCCTCGGGCGCGAGCTCGGAGGCGTGCGAATCAATAGAGAGGCCGGGCGCGCCACGATCGATCTCGGCACACTACCGGCGGGCCTATACATTATCGGCATGCACGGAATCGGCCCCCTCCGCTCGGCGCTGGTGACGGTGCGGTGAGGAGTTTTTCGCCGTATTTGTGATCGATTTTTCCGTTGCCCGATTTGGTCTTCTTCTGTATCATTGCACCGTTCGATTCGTTCATTTGACGATCGTTCTTTCGTTCACCGGCGCACACGCGGAGCTCGCATCCGAACCATCATTCTACCCGATACTTTGCTGATCTCTACGAACGGGGCCGTTGTGCTTCGGTGATCCGCACGTCCTTCATGCGTCGGCCCGGGCGGCGATCGACCGTGATGGACGCGAGGCAGTGCGATACGTGATGCCGGGACCGTTTCACATTCGGCATTCATAATTCAGCATTGATGATGCATCGCGTCGCCGGCGGTCGGCGATGGATGTACCACTATATATTCTCATCACAACACAGGAATATCATCATGGCGATGGAACTTCCCCTGAGCACCGAGCGCGCGTACGACGCCGACGGTGCGGTGATCCACATGGGCCACATTCTCGAGGCCGCCCGCCCGCCGATGGCGGGATATCCGCAGACGGTGATCGGCACGGCAGAGGCGTACCTGGAGGGCGTGGCCGAGATCTACGGCATCACGCCCGACATGCTCGGC
>CAZJYH010000702.1:0-2914 GCA_964549365.1 uncultured Alphaproteobacteria bacterium | reverse complement strand
ACGGCAATTCCCTTGTATCGGGGACGATCGGCCAAACGCTTGTCGGACGTGTTGTCGGCGCGGACGATGTCGTCGGCGAAGGGTTCTGGTACACGTTCCCCTACCCGATCATTACCGAAGCCCCGGGGAACCCCGCCGTTGCCGCTGCGGCCGTTGTGCTGCACCGGAATTCACCCAACCCTTTCTCCGAAACAACCACGATCGCGTTCGACCTTGCGAGCGGTGGGCACGCCTCGTTGAAGTTGTTCGACGCGACGGGAAAGGAAGTCCGCACGTTGATCGACGGGTTGTGCCGGTCCGGGCGCACCGCCGTTACACTGAATGCCGAGCAATTGGAGTCCGGATATTATCTGGCCCGACTTTCGGTACACGGTGTTTCCCGAACCATCGCCGTTACGGTGATTCGGTGACGTAATCGTCCTGCAAATGGACGTCGTGGAGGACTGCACACGTCCAGAGATGCTTTCCCTCTCTCCGCGATCGTCTCATCCTTACAATCTCAACCTTCAACGCGTTATGAAACCGAGGTCCATCCTTGCTGCCCTGCTCTTTGTCGTGCTTACAACGAGCGGTACATGGGCACAGATTCCGAGAATCATCAGCTACCAGGGCATCTTCACGAACCAATCCGGAGCCCCGGTTCCCGACGGTGTTCGCGACATGACGTTGCGCATTTACGATGAGTCGACGGGGGGAAATCTCCTGTACACCGAAACACAGAGCGTGCGTTTCGTGCGCGGCGTGTTCAACGTCGAGATCGGGGCGGCCACGCCGTTTCCCGCGTCGCTGCGATTCGACCGCCCGTATTACCTGAGCGTTGCGATCGCCGGCGGTGCCGAGCTCTCGCCGCGCACGCCGTTCGGCGCGGGTGCGTATGCGATGCGATCCGCATCGGCGGCCGTGGCGGACTCGCTCTCGCCGTCGGTACGTGGAGTGGTCACCAGCATCAACGGTGCCTCCGGGGCCGTGAACTTTCTCGGGAAGGGAAACACCACCGTGGAGCGTTCGGGGAACACGATCACCATCGGCAGCGATGGCGTGCTGGCCGTCAACGGAGCCACCGGCAGCGTCGAGCTTCTCGGATCGGGGGGGACCGTGGTGACGCGCGACGGCAACCGACTGACGATCACGTCGATCACCGGCATTCGGAGCGTGGCCGCGATGGATCCGTCGATCGCCGTCACCGGAGGAGCGGGTCCGAACGTTCAGATCGGCGTTGCCGAGGCGGGCATCACCGCATCGAAGCTGGCGAGCAATGCGGTGACGAACGCGAAGCTCGCCGACGGCTCGGTCACTGATGAGAAGGTGGTCGGCATGAGCTACTCGAAGCTGACCGGCGCGCCCACGAGCCTGCCGCCGACCGGCGCCGCCGGGGGCGATCTGACCGGGACCTATCCCAATCCGATGGTCACGACCGGTGCGATCACCACTTCGAAGCTCGCCGACGGGTCGGTGACGACGGCGAAGCTGGCCGATGGTTCGGTGACCACCGCGAAGCTCGTCGACGGATCGGTGACGGGCGTGAAGATTGTGGCGGGGGCGATCGCGACGGGGCACATCCTCGACGGCGCGATCACCACGCCGACGATCGCCGGTGGAGCCGTTACGACCTCGAAGCTTGCCGACAGCTCGGTGACCGGTTTGAAGATCGGGACCGGCGTGGTGGAGACGGCGCATCTGGCGGACCGCGCGGTGACGACGGCGAAGCTGGCCGACGGCGCCGTGATGACCGGCAAGATCGCCGACGGCGCGGTCATCGATTCGAAGATCGCGAACGTGGCCTATGCGAAGGTGATCGGTGCGCCGACAAGCCTTCCGCCGACCGGCGCAGCGGGCGGGGATCTGAGCGGCTTCTACCCGAACCCGACGATCGCCAACGGCGTCGTTACCACGATCAAGATGGCCGACGCCTCGGTGACGACCAGCAAGATTCTCGACAGCGCCGTTACGACCTCGAAGCTTGCCAACGGATCGGTGATCACCGGAACGATCGCCGACGGCGCGGTGGCCACGCAGAAGCTCGGGGACAACGTTATCACGACGGCAAAGGTGGTCGACGGCGCGGTGACGACTCCGAAGCTCGCCGACAGCTCGGTGACGGGCCTGAAGATCGGCACCGCCGCAGTGGGGACCGCGCACCTTGCCGACGGCTCGGTGACGACGGCGAAGGTGGTCGACGGTTCGGTGGTGACGGCGAAGCTCGCCGACGGTGCGGTGACGCTCCCGAAGATCAACACCGCCGGCGCGACCACGAACCAGGCGATCGTCTACGACGGCACCAACGCGGTATGGGGCACACCGATTCCGGGCGGACCGGCCGGCGGTGACCTGACCGGCACCTACCCGAACCCGACCATCGCGGCGGGGGCGGTGACGAGCGCGAAGATCGCCGACGGGACCATCGTCGATGCCGACGTTTCCCCGACGGCGGCGATCGCGTACTCGAAGCTGGCCCTGACCAACAGCATCCAGAACAGCGACATCGTCGCCAACGCTATCACGACGTCGAAGGTGGCGAACGGGACGGTGACGACCTCGAAGATGGCGGACAGCGCGATCTCCGGGCTGAAGCTGCTGACCTCGGCGGTGAACACGGCGCACATCGCCGACGGGGCGGTGACGCTCCCGAAGATCGGCACCGCCGGCGCGACCACGAACCAGGCGATCGTCTACGACGGCACCAACGCGGTGTGGGGCACGCCGATTCCGGGCGGCGCCGCCGGCGGTGATCTGACCGGGACGTATCCGAACCCGACCATCGCGGCGGGGGCGGTGACGAGCGCGAAGATCGCCGACGGCACGATCGCCGACGCGGATGTTTCCCCGACGGCGGCGATCGCGTACTCGAAGCTGGCCCTTACCAACAGCATCCAGAACAGCGACATCGTCGCCAACGCTATCACGACGTCGAAGG